>DVOH01000003.1 GCA_018713745.1 Candidatus Stercoripulliclostridium merdipullorum
CTTTTTTTATCAAATCTGTCCGATTCATATAAGGAGGTTGCTTTGGATAATTCTATTTTAGGCTCGTCTTCTCCCGAGCCGACCCCCGCGCCACAGTCCGCTTCCGACTCCGCTCCCGCAAAAGCAGGAAAGTTCAAACTCACAAAGCTTGAACGTCGCTGGGCGATGTATGACGCCGGCAACTCGGCAATTTACATGTTTTTGATCCTGATCGCCGTTTCGATCGGTGATCTTGCTGCCGGTACGCGTTTTGCAGACGATCCCACCAACACAATGTCTTTGTTCAACGGCATTTCGGGCGCATTGGTTGCCGTCATGGGCCCCATCCTCGGCGCAATCGCAGACAACAAGGGACGCAAAAAACCTTTGTTCATGTTTTTCGTCTTCCTCGGCGTCGCAGGGTGTCTTCTTTCCCTTTTGACCAACTTCGCTTCCCTTTCCACCAGCCCTTGGGCATTCTTCGTTCCCTTTGCCATCTGTATGCTGATGATCCTGATCGGGTTGGGCGGCAGCTTGCTTTTTTATGACTCCATGATCGGCGATATCACGACCGAAGCACGAAGCGACAATGTTTCTTCCCGAGGCTTTGCCGCAGGATACATATTCAGCTTGATCCCCTTCGCCATCTGCCTTGCGATTTATTACTTCTTTATGACCCCCTCCTATTCGACCGATGTCTACGGGACTTCGGTTCAGGGCGGTTATGTTCTGCTTCGCGCGGCAATTACCGCAAGCCTTGCGCTCAGCGGCTTGTGGTGGCTCGGATGGACGTTGCCTTTGCTGAAGTCCTATCGTCAGCTCACCGGCGTCGATCCCGTCAAACATCAGATCCGCGACGCCTTCCGCAAACTCGGCAAAACGTTTAAGGAACTCAAACGCTATCGCTTTGCTTTCCTGTTTATGCTGGCGTTCTTCTTCTATATTAACGGCGTCAATACCGTTATCGCCCTCTCGGCAACTTACGCCCAACAGATCCTCAAAGACGTCGTGTCCTCCAATCTCCTCAACGTCTTCCTGATCGGCGCGTTGATGGGTACCCAGGTAATCTCCTGTATTTTCAGCATCATCTTCGGCAATCTCTCTAAGCGCTTCGGAGCAAAGCTTCTGATCACAATTTCCGTCGTCGGATATCTCGCTTTTGTCATTTACGGCGTATTTATGAAGAGTCTTGTCGACTTCTTTATCCTCGCCGCAGGGATCGGTATTTTCCAGGGCGGAATTCAAGCACTCTCGCGCAGCTACTTCAGCAAACTCGCCCCTGCCGAAAAACAAAGTGAATTTTTCGGTCTTTACGATATCTTTAACAAAAGTTCCAACTTCCTCGGCAGTTTGCTCTACTACGCCCTTTCGTCGGCTATGGTCAATTCCGGCATCGACGTCACCAAGAGCGCACGTATCAGTGTCGGTTGTCTTTCCGTCTTCTTCGTCATCGGTATGGTTCTCCTTCTCCTTTTGCCCAAGAATCACGCCGACGAAGTCGTATCGGAATAAGGAGGTTGCTGTATGAAACGGATTTCTAAATTATTTGTTCTCGTTCTGATCGTCGCGCTTTCCGTCTTGGCTTTGACCGCCTGCGGCAATCCGAAAGATCCCGTTCAAAGAACGGAGGAAGATTTTGTAGAGTTCGGAATGTTCCCGCAGGAACTGGTATCCGACAGTGCGCTGCGCACCAAACTGACCGCTTACGTCACCACGCTTGCAAACAATGCTGCAGACTATCTGACGTTTACCTATGAAGGCACGAATTATGTCCGCATCAAAGGCGTCGATCAAGGCGAAACTTACAAATTCAGTTCGGGCGAAGTGATCAAGGAGCAATATTATTTCTTCAAAATGCTCCCCATCCGTTGGGCGATCCTTGCCGAAACCGATACCGAATACCTTCTCCTCTCCGACCGCCTGCTTGACGTGCAACGCTACGTTTCGACCGAGTTTATCGAAGAAAACACGGCTGCCGCTTCGGCATGGGAGACCAGCGATATTCGCAAATATCTCAACGGTGAATTTATTGCAACCGCATTTTCCGCCGAAGAACAAGCGCGCCTGATGACCACACAAGTTGTCAACGACCAAACCACCACATCGCATCATATCGAAAAAACCGCGACAACAAACGACAAAGTATTCTTGCTCAGCGAATTCGATCTGATCAACAACGATTACGGATTCGGCACGGTTGCTCACAAAGCAGATATCAACCGCACCGCCCTCACCACCGACTTTGCAAGAGCACGCGGAGCCTACTACAGCGACGCCGAAGGTTATGTCGGAGCAGGTTACTATTGGACACGCTCCCCTAACATTTACGGCAACTATGCTTCCGTTGTCGACTATAACGGCAGTGCGATTTACGGAATGCAATGTGACGCTTCGCACGCTTGCATCCGCCCCGTTATTCGGATCGCGAAATAATATTTGACTCTTTTTAATAAAAAAGCCGATCGTCAGCAGATCGGCTTTTTTATTAAAGCAGTTTCAGTTGCCGCGCGCGACCGAAATAATATCGTGCAGTGCTTCCAGTTTCTTAATCAAGTATTCGAGATCTTCGATATTGCGAATCTGTACGCTCAGATAAATCATTGCGGTATCGGCATTGTTTTTGGCGTGTGCCTCGATCCCGCTGATACTCATGCCCTGTCCCGAAACGACGGCTACAATCTGATTGAGTACGTTATTGCGGTTAAGTGCTTCGATTCTAAGCTTTGCCGAAAATACTTCGTTGTCGTCGGGATTTGCCCATTTGGCGCGCATCAGGCGCTCGGGCTCGAAGTGTTTGACGTTGGGACAATCGGCTCGATGAACCGATACCCCTGTCCCACGCGAGGCATATCCTATGATCGGATCACCCGGCAAGGGGTTGCAACAACGCGCAAGCTTGATCAGGAAGTCGTCCTGCCCCTCGATCAGAATCGCACTGCCGATTTTTTTCTTTTTGGGACGATCGGATTCATCCGATACAACCGGCGTTTCTGGGATTCCTTTTAAGGCAAGATCTTTTTTGTAGCGGTCAACGAGCTTCAGGAGAACCTGGTTGGTTGTCAGTCCGCCGTAGCCGATCGAAGCAAACATGTCGTCAAGCGAGGACAAGCTGTACCGAACCAGAATCTGCTCCATCGCGTCTTTGTTCTCAATCAGATCGCTCAATGCGTATCCGCGACGTTTTGCCTCTTTTTCGAGCATATCGCGCCCGGTCTTGATGTTTTCCGCCTGCATTTCTTTTTTGAAAAACGCGCGGATCTTAGCTTTTGCCTGTGCAGTTTTGACAAATTTCAACCAGTCGCGGCTGGGCCCTTTTGCGCTGTTGGATGTCAGAATTTCCACCATATCTCCGGTTTCGAGTTTGGTCGAAAGCGTTACGATACGGTTGTTGACCTTAGCGCCTACGCACTTGTTGCCGATTGCACTGTGTATTTTGTATGCAAAATCCACGCAGGTCGCCTCTGCCGGAAGATCAAACACGTCCCCTTTGGGGGTGAAAACAAAAATTTCCCCTTGCTTTACGTCCGATTTCAAGGTGTTCAGAAATTCATGACTGTCGGTGATCTCTTTTTCGACTTCGACAACGTCCTGAATCCATCCCAACTTGGTGTCGAATTTTGCCGCCGTTTTGCGTTCGGTATTTTTACCTTCTTTATATTTCCAGTGCGCGGCAATTCCGTACTCCGCGTATTTGTTCATCTCGTAAGTACGGATCTGAATTTCGAAATACTGCCCGAACCGACTGGCAACCGTCGTGTGCAACGACTGATACAAATTGGGCTTCGGCACGGCAATGTAATCCTTAAAACGCCCCGGAATCGGCTTCCACATCGAATGAATAATGCCAAGAACCGTATAGCAATCCCGCACCGTATCGACAATGACGCGGACGGCAATCAAATCATAAATCTGATCGAGCGTTTTCCCTTGATCGCGCATTTTTTTGTAAATGCTATAGAAATGCTTGGGGCGCCCTTTGACTTCGCCGTGGATATTCTGCTCGCTGAGTTGCACTTCGATTTCGTTGGCAATCCGCATGACAAGCCCCATGCGCTCTCCGCGACGGGCATCGATATTTTCGGCAAGAAAACGGTATTCCTCGGGATACAGATAGCGCATAGACAAATCTTCGAGATCGGATTTGATCTGTGCAATACCGAGACGCCCTGCAAGCGGCGCATAAAGTTCTAACGTTTCACGCGCGATGCGGATTTGTTTGTCCTTGCGGCAAACACCGAGTGTCCGCATATTATGCAACCTGTCGGCAAGTTTGATAAACAAGACGCGCACGTCATTGGCAACGGCAAAAAACAGCTTGCGGTAATTTTCGGCCTGCTCCTCTTCTTTGCTGGTAAACTTGATGCGGGATAACTTGGTAACGCCCGCAACCAAGGCATAAATTTCTTCGCCGAATTTCTTTTTGAGGTCGGCGTCTGAAATCATCGTATCTTCCAGCACGTCGTGCATCAAAGCCGCCGCGACACAAGCCGAATCCATTCCGAGATCTGCAAGCGTTGCCGCAACCGCAATGGGATGAACGATATACGGCTCCCCCGATTCGCGCAGTTGCCCCTTGTGTGCTTCCGCCGAAAACTCCAGTGCGTAGCGGATACACTGAACGTCCTCTTCCGGATACTGCGATTTGATTTTGGAGAGAAATTCCTGTTCGGTCATTGCCGGATCCTCCTGCAGTATCGGATAATTTGGGAATGCTCGGGATTGACTTTTTGTTGCAACACCGACAAAATACCTTTTTCCGTCCGCAACAGCCCTAACTCAGACAATATCATCCAATGCAACCGAAAAACGTCGAAGTCATAACTGTATCCCGATTTTTTCAATTCCGAAAAAGTGATCGGCAGTCCGCTGAACGGTTTTTGATTGCGATAAGCCTTTAAAAAAGCATAGGTATTGCGCATTTCGTCAAGATCGATCGGAGGAACGGAAACGTTAAATCTCGGCTCTTCTCCGATCCGTTCGATCGGGATGCGGTAGGTCCGCTTCAGAAGATCGGTCCATTGTTCTGCGGGAGCGTCGTACACCGTGATTTTGTGATACAGTGCGTAGTCCTCCTTTTGACGCGGAGCAAGCAAAATTGTATTGTAAGGATTGGATCGATCCAATCGGTATACCGTTTTCTGATAATCGGGGTACTCTTTGCAGAGTTTATGAAAAGTGTCTTCCGAAAAAACAATCTTCAGATCGCCGTACAGGCTATCCTTTTCACCCGGGATTCCGACCGACGCGGTCGGCATCGCATGCGGAACGAAGGTCGCAAGATACGAAAACAACAGCTCTTTGGGATCGGTACGGATTTCGGTCAGCTCGATATGCCGTAAATAGCATTTGATCCCGACGCGATTGCCTCTCATTTCACGCTCGACGACATAGTAAACATCCTTTTCGATCGGTTCGTTAAGAATCTCCAGATTTTGCAAGGCGTGAAAGGCAACCACCTCGATATTCTGTTTCAGTTTCAGTTTAATATGGCGATGGGATTTGATGCGAACAAACGGCAAAGCAAGGCAACGCTCATAAAACACGGGGCGGGCATTCTCCATTCCGAACGGTTCGAGAAGCTTGAGGTCATCCATAAATTTTTCGTCAAGCTGCTTCAACCCGAACGGCACATCGCCATGCGGCCGAAACAAAAACACTTCGTCGGCATACCGCTCTTTGATATAGGCGTCTGCCTGCTCGATTAACTTTGACAAATTTTCGGACCGAATGCCGACGCCTGCCGCCATACTGTGCCCGCCGTAGCTAACCAGAATCGGACTGCAATACGCAAGAATTTCAAAGATACTGACGCCCGAAATACTGCGACAAGATCCTTTCAGCAAACCCCCTTTTCCCGTCAGCAAAATTGTGGGACGATGAAATTCTTCCGTCAGTTTGGCTGCGGCAATACCGACAACGCCCGCTTCCCAATCGGGATGGTGCAACACGATGATGCGGTGTGCAGCCAAATCGTAGTCGGCAAGCATTTTTCGCCCTTCTTCGATCGTTTTGACACAAAGATCCTGACGCCTCTTATTTTCGGCGTCCAGTTCTTGCGCCAGTATATGCAATAAAGACGGGTCCGTTTCGGTCAATAAACGGAACGATTTTGTCGCGGTGGAAAGCCGCCCTGCCGCATTCAGGCGAGGCGCAAGCTTAAACGCAACGTCATACGAATCGACAGCTTCCCCCGGGAGATGTCCTGCCGCGCGCAACAATGCTTTCAGCCCCGGACGGATGTTGCGGGAGGAAAGCATCTTCAATCCTTCTTTAACAATAATCCGATTGTCCCCTTTCAGCGGAACAAGATCGGCAACCGTCGATATTGCGCAGAGATCCAGATAGTCGGACCAATGATCGCACAGCATTCTGGACAGCATCAACGCAACCCCTGCTCCGCACAGTTCGGGTGCGTCGGTTTGCGTTTTAGGATCGATGACAATGCAATCCGGCAACTCGTCTTTTGGCTCGTGATGATCGGTAATCACGACGCTGACGCCGTTTTGGCGCAAAAATTCAACTTCTTCTTTTGCCGTAACGCCGCAATCGACGGTTACGATCAGATCGACTTTCCCTGCCGAAATCAACTTGGTCAAGGAGTCTTTGTTCAGCCCGTATCCGTCGTCGGCACGGGTAGGAATAAATACTTTGACGTTTGCGCCGCAGGAACGCAGGGTCAGATACAAAATTGCGGCGGCGCCGATTCCGTCACAGTCGTAGTCGCCGTAGATCACGATCGAGCTTTGTTTGCGGATATGTTCTCGGATCATTGCGGCACCCTCTTCCATCCCGTTCAATACGGACGGCTCGCTGAGTTCGCTGAGATCGGCTCTTAAAAACGATTCGATTTTTTGGGGCGTGTCATATCCGCGACGCAACAAAAGCTCCGCCACAACGGGATGCAACCCGTTGTGTTCGAGCGATTGTGTAGGGATTTGACGCGCAGTTTTCATTGGAAATTCTCCGATTGAATATAAAAAAAGCCCGCATGATACGAGCTTTTTTTGTTATACTCAGCCTTTTTTGGATTTTTTGCGGGCAATCATCTGATCCGCTTTGGAGGTTGAGCCCTTTTTGAAGGAAGATTTGGGGTTACGTTTGGTACCGTAGACCTGTGCATGCTGCATCATACCCCAGAGGCTTGGTCCGAGGAAGATTGCCGAATACAGACCTGCCAGAATACCGAAGATAATCGGCAAAGCAAATTCGGTCAGTGACTGCACGCCCACGCAGGCAAGGATCGTGATCGTAAACAACGTCGTCAAGCTGGTAAAGAGCGAACGCGTCAAGGATTCGGACACGCAAGTATTGACGATCGACTGGAAGTCCGGTCTTACATTGCCCCAACCGCGACCCGATCCTTTGGGTTTCAGGAGTTTGACTTCGCCTCTGATCCGGTCGAATATAACGATCGTATTGTTAATCGAATAGCCGACGATCGTGATGAGCCCTGCGATCAAAGAACTGTTGATCTGAATACGGAAGATGATGACCAGTGCCAGCATCATAAGGATATCGTGGAACTGGTTTGCAAGCGCCGCGATTCCGCTGAAGAAATCGAAACGGAATGCCGTATAAATCATCATCAGCAACATTGCGATTCCGACGGACAAGAAGGCTTTTTTGATCAATTCGCTGCTTGCGGTAGCGTTGGTCATTTCAGCACCCGCGTTAACCGTAACTGCGGAGCCGTAGGTTTCCTTGAACTTTGCCGTAACCTGCTCGCTGATGCGCTGATTGATGGCAATCATTTCTTCGGTCTTGGAGGCGTCGTTATAGTTTTGACCGTTGATCGAGTTGGGATAACGTACGATAATCGAATTGGTACCGCTGGTCTGGCGCGTGCTGACTTTGGCACCGTTGTTTTCGACGATGGTTTCGATCATTTCGAGGTTTTTTTCGTAATTCGCGCCGATCATATCCGCACCTTTCATTTCGACGGTCAGGACAGTACCGCCTTTGAAGTCGATACCGACGTTGGCAAAGCCGTCGTACTGATTGCCTTCGGTGCTGTAAACGGTACCGCAGATCAATGCGATCAACAAGACGACCAACGGTGCGATGAACCAATAATAACGGTTTTGATAAACGGGAATGTTGTGTCGGCGAACGTCAAGCATAGAGAGTAATTTTTTCATATTATGCATCCTCCTCCATGTCTCTGAAACGCAGACCGTAGAACAGATCGCTGTTGTCGTTGAAAGCGGTGAAGGTCCAAATGATCAGCCGCGTGACGAAGATTGCCGTAACCATCGACAAAATAATACCGATCAACAAGGTGATAGCAAAGCTCTGAATGGCGGTTGCACCGAAGATGATCATGACGATGGCGCCGATGATCGTGGTGATATTGGCGTCGATGATGGCGGAAAGTGCTTTTTTGAAGCCGGATTTTACGGCGGTCGGGATTGCTACGGTATGCTTGCCGCGGCGTTCGTCTTTGATTCTTTCAAAGATGATGACGTTTGCGTCAACCGCCATACCGATACTGAGGATCACGCCGGCGATACCGGGGAGCGTCAACTGAACCCACGGAACAATGGCAAGTGCGTAAATCAGCAAGACGGTGTAAATCAGCAAGGCAAAACTTGCAGCAAGTCCCAGTCCGCGGTAAACCACAACCATGAAGGTCATAACAACGGCGATACCGATCAAACCTGCCAAAATGCCGTATTGCAGGGCGTTTTGACCGAGGGTGGGCGAAATGGTCGACGTTTGTTTGGGCGTCAGTTTGACGGCAAACGTACCCGCATTGATTTTGACGGCAAGCTCGTTTGCCTGGGTATAGGTATAGTTGCCGGTGATAACGGCATTGCCGTCGGTAATTGCCGCGTTGACGGTGGGGCTGATGACGAGTTCGTTGTTGATGTAAATGCTGATCGCTTTGCCGATGTTGTTTTGCGTAGCGGTTGCGAACTCTTTGGTTCCCTCTTCGTTGAACTGGAGGCTTACGGCATAACTGCCTTCGTACATAACGGCGGTTGCCGACTCGAGGTGCTGATTGCCTTTGATGAGGACGTTGCCTTCGGCGTCGCGGAACTCGAGATCGGCAGGATCGCCGATCAGGGAAATCAGTTGTTCGGTATCACTGACGGAAGGAACTTCGACGCGGATACTGTTGTTGCCCTGCTGCGTGACGACGGCTTCGGTATAACCCTTGGAGAACAAAAGCGACTCGAGGTTGGCGATGGTCCCCTGCATAGCGACGGAAGCCTCTTCGGCAGAAGAAAATCCCGAAAGATCGGCTTCGTAAATCGCATACATACCGCCTTCGAGATCGAGACCGAGTTTAATGGTCTTGGATACCCAATAAAAATCGTAATTCGTCTTGCCGATCGGGAAGGAATCTTCCCCGTTCAGCGGAACGATCAGAAGCGCCATGGCGATTACGACGACGATCAGAATCGACAGAATAATCGCGGCTCTTACTTTGTGTTTGTTGTTGCTCACGGATGTGCCTCCATACGTTAGTCCTTACAATTATAAAGCCTAACAGGAAATTAGTCAATAAAAATATATAAATATATATTATATAATGGAATCGGATTCCGTTATTCCGGCAGTTCCTCGCCGATCGCGTCGGCGTCTGCTTCCAAAAACGCTATCGCAAGACTGTTTTCGAGGCGTTTGACCGTCAGATCGCAGCCGATCTTGTACTGCCCGTCGATTTTGCCCGCGAAGTTTTTGGCATTGGCGGCGCAACCGCCTCCGCAGTAGTATTTGGCAGGACATTCGGCGCAATGCGCTTTGGCAAGCACCGTCACCGACGCAAAACGCTCCCTTACGTCCTGATGCAAAATCCCTTCGAATACATTGCCGATATAGTATTCCGCCTCGCCGACAAACTGATGGCACGGGTACAAATCGCCCATCGGACTGACGGCAAGATACTCCGTCCCCGCGCCGCATCCGGTCAGCCGCTTATTGACACACGGACCGTGCCGCAAGTCAATCATAAAGTGGAAGAAATTGAACCACTTCTCCCCTTTTCGACGTTCGAGATAGCCTTCCGCAAGACGGTCGTACTCCTCGGTAATGCGCGCGAGATGCTCCTCGGAGAGATGCAAGGGATGATCGGCAGGCAATACGACCGGTTCGACCGAAATCTGATCGAACCCGAGATCGTTCAGACAAAAAATGTCCGAAGCGAAGTCGAGATTCCGAGCCGTAAAGGTTCCGCGCACATAATAGCGTTTGTCTCCGCGGATGGCACGGAAACGCAAGGCATTGCCTAAAACGGTGTCATAGACGTCCTTTCCGTTTTTAGCGTGTCTGACGCAATTATGAACCGATTTTCTGCCGTCGATACTCAGGACAACGTTATCCATCTCCTCGTTGAGCCAACGCGCCGTGTCTTCGTTGAGCAACAGACAGTTGGTCGTCATGGTAAACGTAAACGCCTTGCCCTCTTCTTTTGCGCGCGCTTTTGCGTAATCGACGATTTCTTTGACGACGCCGAGATTCATCAGCGGTTCTCCGCCGAAAAAATCGACTTCGAGATTGTGCCGACTGCCGCTCGAAGCGATCAGAAAATCGATAGCGCGCTTCCCGACCGCGGCGGACATGTATTGTCCTTGGGTGTGGTACGTTCCGCCGTCGGCGAAACAGTAATCGCACTGAAGATTGCAGTCATGACAAATATGCAGGCACATCGCCTTGACTTCGCGCGCCTGTTTGCGGAACGCCTTGATCTGCGGCGGCGCATTGAGCGCGCCGAGGGCGCAAAGCTCTTCCAACTCTTCCTCCGCTTCTCGGCGCAATGCGGGTTCGATCCGCCCGTATGCGGCAAGTTCTCCCGCGTCAAGCGTCAAAAAGCGTTTTTTTGCACACAAAAAAGCGACATCGTCTACATTATGAAGACTGCCGCTTTCGATATCCCACAAGAAATAATATACCTTCCCTTTGTGAAGGTATTTGAATGCGTGTATCAAAATTGCAGAGAAATTAAGATCAGAGCGTTTCTTTTTTTACGGTATTGATCTTTTCGTCTTTGACGCAAACCTGATTGCCGACGGTGCAGCTGGTTTTGCAGGCAGACTGGCAGCTGGCTTGGCATTCGCCGCAACCGATTTTGTGATCTTTGGTCAAAGTTTTTTGAGCGACGGTTTTGATGTGTTTCATAGTTGCCTCCGAATAGCTTTTTTCTTATTATATAGAATAATTCCGCAAATTGCAAGCCGTGACGCCAAACTTGCAAATTATTCATAATCCCACCCCTCTCCGCATAGCTTATATTGAAAAAACCGGAGGTGCCCACCGTATGAAAATCAAATCGCTTACAAAATCGAACGGCGTTAAATGGAACAAAAACACGTTGACCGACATCCTGCGTTCGGCGCTGATCGCTGTAATCTTCAGCCTGATCGGCGTACTGATCCTCGCGCTCGTCGTCAAGCTGACCGGCATCGACTCGTCCGTAATTCTGCCGATCAACCAGGTACTGAAAATTCTTTCTATTCTGTTCGGATGTCTGATCGGAATTAAAACCAAAGAAAAAGGCGCCTTGAAAGGTGCGATATCCGGACTGATTTACACTTTGATTTCGGTGTTTGTTTTCCTGATTCTCAACGGGAAACTCGGTGCCGACAGTTTTTCGTACGTCGACTTTGTCGCAGGTCTTGCCGCCGGCGCGATCTCCGGCATCATCGCGGTCAATTTCGGCAAAAACCGTCGGGCTTAAACACTTTCTGACAGAAAAAAGCCGTCGCAAGACGGCTTTTTCAGCAATTTAAAAATTGAAAATCTTAAAGTTTGGTGCGGATCGCGTTGCGGACCAGTACGACCAAAACTTTGTTTTCTTCGTTGCCGATGTTCAGCGTGAAGCGGTCGGAATCGGTGTTGATTTCTTCGATGGTTCCGATAAATCCGCCGATGGTCATAACTTTATCGCCGACAGCAAGACTGTTCATCATTTCTTGCATTTTCTTTTTTTGTTTGCGTTGCGGAATAATCGTCATTACAATCATCAGGACGAAAAATACGCCGAGAATCGCGATCATAATCCATTGGTTACTGTTGCTGGCAAGCAGTTGGCTCATTCAAATATCTCCTTATTGGATAGATTCCAAGTCATACTATATCATACCTTATGATAAGATTGCAAGGGTTTTTCCGCAATTCCGAAGAATTGGCGATCCTCGTTACACGCCGTCCCTTCTCTTCTTCTCGCCGGAAGCATCGATTCAGCGCTTTCCCTCCGAAAGTTTTTGCAGCGTTTCTGCGGCAAAATCACCGAAGCGATCTTCCCGAATCGCCGCTTTCATCGCGTCGGTCAACCGATGCAAAAATCTGATATTATGAATGGAAAGCAATCTTCCGCCCAAAATTTCGTCCGCCTTGATCAGATGACGGATATATGCCCGCGAATAATGTCTGCAGGCATAGCAATCGCATCCTTCCTCGATGGGTTGATAATCGTCCTTATACGTCGCGTTGCGGATGGTCAGATTGCCCTGAAAGGTCATTGCCGTCCCGTTGCGCGCAATGCGGGTGGGCAAAACGCAGTCGAACATATCGATCCCGCGCAAAACGCCTTCTATCATACAATCCGCACTTCCCACGCCCATGAGGTAGCGCGGCATATCGACGGGATAATACGGCATCAGGGTTTCGAGCATTTCGTACATAACGGGCTTTTCTTCCCCGACCGAAAGCCCTCCGATTGCAATGCCGCACCTGGCGTACGGCAACGTGCGCTCGATGCTTTCGATCCTCAGTTCGCGGAACATATTGCCTTGGACAATGGGAAACAGCATTTGCTCGGGACGATCGGCGCGGCGATAACAGCGTTCCAACCATTGCAATGTCCGCTCCATTGCGACGCGACTTTTGCGATAATCGGTACCGCCTGCCGTACACTCGTCAAACGCCATAATGATATCGCTGCCCAAAGCTTGCTGAATTTCGATCGCCTTTTCGGGGGTGATAAAATGTTTGCTTCCGTCATAACAGCTGTTGAAGCGCACCCCTTCATCGGTGATTTTGCGCAGCGTCGAGAGCGAAAAAACCTGAAATCCCCCGCTGTCGGTCAGAATCGGCTTATCCCAGTTCATAAATTTATGCAAGCCGCCCGCGCCTTTGACAATCTCCTCGCCGGGACGGAGATGGAGATGATAGGTATTGGACAGCAAAATCTGACTGCCGACCTCGCGCACCTCTTCGGGCGAAAGCGATTTGACCGTGGCGTTGGTACCGACGGGCATAAAAACCGGGGTTTCGATCACGCCGTGCGGCGTGGTAAGACGACCGATACGCGCACCCGACTGACGGCATACTTTGACTACTTCATAGTGAAACCGAAACATATATCCTCACAAAATCAGCATTGCGTCGCCGAAACTGAAAAATCGATACCGTTCGGCAACGGCAAGATTGTATAAATCCAAAACGGTTTCTCTGCCGACCAACGCGGCGACCAGCATGATCAGCGTCGATTCCGGAAGATGAAAGTTGGTGATCAATCCGCCAACCGTCTTAAAACGATAAGGAGGATAAATAAAGATTTCGGTGTTGCCGCTGCAGGGGCGAAGATACCCTTCTTCGTCCGCAACGCTTTCCAACACTCTGACCGAGGTCGTTCCGACGGCGATAATCCGACGGCCTTCCCGTTTGGCGCGATTGATGCGTTCTGCCGCGTCGGCGCTCACTTCGTAATATTCGCTGTGCATTTTGTGCAACAATACGTTGTCCTCTTTGACGGGTCGGAACGTCCCTAAGCCGACGTGAAGCAGAACTTCGGCAAACTCCACGCCCTTTTGCTTCAGCGTTTCGATCAATTCGGGCGTAAAATGCAAGCCCGCCGTGGGCGCGGCACTCGATCCTTCGACCTTGGAATAGACGGTCTGATATCGTTCGGCATCCTCGAGTTTGCGGGTAATGTAGGGCGGAAGCGGCATCGAGCCGGCTTCCTGCAACAAGGTTTCGAACACACCTTCAAAGTCAAACGATACAATCCGCACACCGTTGTCGACAATCCCTTCCACAACGCAGGACAGTTTGTCGTTAATGGTCAAACGGGTACCCGTTTTGGCTTTTTTGGCAGGTCGAAGCAAGGTTTCCCAGTGAGTATAGTCAATGCGCTTCAAAAGCAGCATTTCGTAAACGCGCCCCTTCTCGTCCGTAGCAAACAATCTCGCAGGGATTACCCGCGTGTTGTTGATCACCAGCAGATCGCCCTGTTGAAGCAAATCCGGAAGCTCCCGAAATACGCGATGGCGCACCGCGTTGCTTTGGCGGTCGTAACACAAAAGCCTTGCGCTGTCGCGCGGCGACACCGGGGTCTGAGCGATCAACTCCTCCGGGAGATCGTAAAAAAAATCTTTTTTATTCAGCATCATCGTTCCGATCCAAGTATTTCAGCAATGTGTCCTCTCTGTTTCCGCAGGGAATCCCCAGATGATCATACGCTTTTTTCAGGCAGATCCTGCCCCGCGGCGTCCTTGCCAAAAAACCGATCTGCAAGAGATACGGCTCGTATACGTCCTCAATCGTATTGGCGTCTTCCCCCGTCGAAGCGGCAAGCGTATCGAGCCCGACCGGACCTCCGTTGAAATTTTCGATCACCGTGCGGAGAATATTGATGTCTACATTGTCAAGCCCCAGTTCATCCACTTCGAGCAGTCTGAGCCCTTTGCGCGCTATGGCAAGCGTAATCGCGTCGCTGTCCTCATACTCGGCAAAATCTCTCAGACGCTTCAAAAGGCGGTTGGCAATCCGCGGCGTACCGCGGGAGCGCCGCGCGACTTCGAGGGTCGCGTCCGCGTCGATTTTGATATTCAAGATTCCTGCCGAACGCGTTACGATTTCGGCAAGCTCTTCGGGGCGATAGGTTTCGAGGCGGCAGATTACGCCGAAGCGGTCGCGGAGCGGTGCCGAAAGATTGCCCGCTTTGGTTGTCGCACCGACCAGCGTGAATCGATCCAGATTGATGCGCATCGTCTGCGCGCCGGGTCCTTTGCCGACGACAAGATCCAATGCGTAATCCTCGAGGGCAGGATACAAGATCTCCTCCACACTGTGGTTCAGACGATGAATTTCGTCGATGAACAGGACGGAATTGGGAGTCAGCTTGCTGAGAATCGCGGCAAGATCTCCCGCCCGTTCGATTGCCGGTCCCGACGTTACGCGGATATCCACCCCCATTTCGTTGGCGATAATGTGACTGAGCGTCGTTTTGCCCAGTCCCGGCGGCCCGTAAAGCAGGACGTGATCCAACGCCTCCCCTCTCTTTTTTGCTGCGTGCATAAATACTTTCAGGTTGGATTTGATTTTTTCCTGCCCGATATATTCGTCGATCGTACGAGGGCGCAGAATATTGTCGGCTTCGTCTTCGTTGAGTTTGACGTTTGCCAGAATCCGTTGTTGTTCTTCGTAATCGTACATAACCGCCTCAGATATTTTTCAGTGCGTTGGCAATCAGTTGTTCGAGCGTAGTCGAATAAGGTTTTGCCTGCATAACCGCTTTGTGGGCTTCTTGCTGGGTCAGCCCCAACGTGCGCAGTGCCGAAATCGCATCGATCGCCGTCTTGTCCAGTCCGACCGCCGAAATCGGAACTTCGACTTCGGTTTCGCCGTCGCATTCTTCCGCCGCGATTTTTTCGCGCAGTTCGAGGACGATGCGCTCCGCCGTCTTTTTGCCCACGCCTTTGATCTTGGCAAGCCCTTTTACGTTTTCGGTGACGATGGCAAGTGCTAGTTGCGACAGCTCCATCCCCGACAAAATGCTCATTGCCGCTTTGGGTCCGATGCCGCTGATCGAAGTCAGCTTCAGAAACATTTCTTTTTCTTCCGAAGAGTAAAATCCGGCAAGCGAAACGTCATCCTCCCGGACGTTCATCTTGACATAAAGTTTGACCGCCTGTCCGACGGGCGGCAATTTGCCGATCGTCGTAAGACTTGTCATGCACTCGTATCCGATTCCGCCGACCTCTACCACGACGATGCCGTCGCGCACCGAAGCAAGCGTGCCTTTGAGATATGCTAACATAATCCTCCTCTATCGTCGCGCCCGACGTCAAATACCGTATCGTCCCATACGCTGATTGGTCTGCGCATGCGTCAACGCGACCGCCAAAGCGTCTGCGGCGTCGTCGGGACGCGGAATCTTGTCGAGTCGCAGCAACCCTTTGACCATTTCCTGCATCTGTGTTTTGACCGCCCTGCCGTAGCCCGTCAGCGATTGTTTGATTTGCAAGGGTGTGTATTCGTAAAGGGGAATCCCCTTGGACTCCGCGACGTACAAAATGACGCCCCTTGCTTCGGCCACCATAATCACCGTCGTCTTGTTGGTATGGAAAAACAACTCTTCGATCGCGATCGCATCGGGTCGGCAGCGGTCGATCAGATCGGAAAGCTGTTTTGCAATATGGGCAAGCCGAACGGGAAAGCGATCGGTCTTAGGGGTTTCGATCACGCCGTAATCGACGGCGGCATGACGCCTGCCGTCCGAAATCACGACGCCGTAGCCGACAATCGCATAACCCGGGTCGATTCCGAGTATAACCATATTACTATCTTATACGAAAAAAGGAAAATCGTCAAGAAATCGGGCGGGAAATCCCGTTAGTTCTCCCGATAAAACCGATCGTAAATTTCGGCGCGCAGCTGCGAAAATCGCGGGTCGCCCGCAATCCGCGACGCCCGATCGACGCCCGGCTCAAAATCGCCGATGATTCGGGCGGGCGCACCGCCCAACACTACGATGCGATCGGCAAGCAGTAAGGCTTCTTCGATTTCGTGCGTCACAAAAACAACCGTCCTGCGTTCCTTCTCCCACAAGGCATGAAAGGAAGCAATGAGCTTGGCTTTCAGACGGAGATCGAGCCCCTTGAACGGCTCGTCCATCAGAATGGCGGAAGCAGGATAAGCAAACGCCCTTGCCATCGAAACCCGTTGGGCTTGTCCCCCCGAAAGCGTCAAGGGATAGCGGTCGGCAAGCGCTTCCAGTTCGACCGACTGAAGCATCTCGCCGATCAGCTTTTCGCGCGTTACGCGATCGGGGATTTTGTGCTTTAATACAAGATCAAGGTTCCCCTTTACCGTAAGAGAGGGTACCAATGTCGTGTTTTGAAAAATATAGGAAAATCCCGTTTCGTCCGAAAAAACCTTGCCATCAGCCTCGATCAAGCCGCAAAGAATATTCAGAAGCGTCGTTTTGCCGCTTCCCGAATTGCCGACGACGGCAAGGATTTTGCCGCTTTCTACCGTCATGGAAAACCGATCGAATACGACGGTATCGCCGTAGCGTTTGGAGATCTCTTTCAGTTCGATCATTGCCACCTCACAACCAGTCGTTTTATGCTTTCGACCGCCAGCTCCAAAAGATAACTCAGCACGACCGCGGCAATCGTCCACGCCATCAGTTCCGCCGTGTCAAAGTAAACTTTGGAAATCTGCATTTGCAATCCCATGCTGTCGACGGTCTGCGCAAGCACTTCCGCCGAAATCATAATTTTGACATTCAGTGACAGCGTGCTCCGCACCGCAACAAACATATCGGGCAGAATGGATGGGATAAAAATCTTCGCGATCATCCGCGTTTTCGGCACGCGGTAGAGTTTTGCCATATCGATCAGGCTTTTGTCCACCCCTTCCAGACTTCCGACAAACGAAGCGTACAGGATGGGAAACACGATCAAAAACGCGATCAACACAGGTGCCGTTTTGCTGTTCAACCAAATCAGCGACAGCAAAATGATACTCATCGTGGGCGTTGCGCGCAAAATCAGCACGATGGGCTGAAACAATCTGCCGACAGGCTTGACAAGATAGGCAACGACCGAGAGAATCAAGGCGACACCGTAGCCGAGGGCAAAGCTCCACAACGTGCGCCCGAGCGTCCCGCCCAACGCTATCCAAAAGCTTCCTTCCGACTCTGTCATCAGCTGAAACAGACGTCGGAAGGCTTCAACGGGCGTCGGTAAAATCAACTCGATCCCGATGATTCCGGCAACCAGAAACCATACCGCAAAAAACACAAGAAACGCGGCGACGGGATAAAGCAGATTGAGATAGGGACGCAGTCTTTGTTTCATCGGATGCGATCAGATTGCGGCATAAAACGCGGCGTCCGGTACACTGCCGCCGATCGACTGCGGATTAAAGCCGTACAGTACGTTCAGGTAGCGTTCCACTGCGGTTTTCGCCTGCGATGCCTTTACGATGCGGATGTTACAACGGGCAATGACTTCTGCGTTGTAGCTGTTGGGCGTAAGGCTTCCGTTGTCAACCAAAGCTTGTCCCGCTTCGGAAGGATTGGTGAGAATCCAGCTCGCGTTTTCTTCCAGCAATTGCAAGAAGCGGTTGATAAACGCGCTATGCGCTTCGGTCAACAAACTCTTATTGACGACTACCGAGGCTTGCGGATAATTTTCGGTGCTGCCGGTCGCTTCGTTCCAAAGCTGCTGGAGATCGAACAAGCGACGTCCGCCCTTTGCCGCAAGTTTGCCGAGTGCTTGCGTTGCCGCAGGTTCGCCGAGGATCCCGTATTGCGCCTTCCCCTGCACCATCAGCGGAATCAGTTCGGTCCCCGATCCGACATAGCTCAAAGCGACCTTCCCTTCTACCGGCTGATCGGACACGACGTATTCGATCCCGTTCTGTCGGAGAATGTACTGGAAGGAAAGATCGGGCGTTCCGCCCTGTCCGATGTTGTATACGACTTTTCCTTTGAGATCGCTAAGCGTTTCAGCGTCTCCCGTCCCTACCATATACACCAATCCGTGTACGGCGGATGCAAGCAAGGCGATTTCTTTTTTCTTATTGTACAAAGTCGCGGCGATGTTGGTCGGCGCAACTGCAATCTGCGCCCCTCCCTGCGTCAGTTTGGTACCGATTTCGGCAGCTCCCGCAACGATTTCGTACGTTACGTTATAACCCTCAAACGTCGGTTTGTCTTTCAGCAACTTTGCGATTGCCAATGCGGGCGCACCGTCCGGCACGACAACGTGAATTGCGACGGGATCGTTGCCTTCTTCGGGCTTCTTATCGTCGGCGCACGCCGTCAGCGCAAACGTCGCCGCAAGAACGGCAAGTACAAGAAGAATTACCGTAAATTTCCGTTTCATATTGACCTCCTGCATATTTTAGAATTATTATTCGATCGTGACAGACGTCACGGCGGATTTCACTGCGATATTGTCGATTCTGCCGAGTTTTCCGGTCAGTGCCGACAACGCTTCGTTTTCTCCTTCTACCACCAAAGTGATCGCATAAATATCGTTGGCGCGATCGGGGATTCCCATCCGTCCCAAGATCAGATCGCCGTACTCGGTCAGAATCGCCTGGACGTCCTTGACCACCGAACGGTCTTTTTTGATAATGATTCCGATAACGCCTACCCGTTTCATCACATGTTCTCCTTGCTTATATTATTACCTAATCAAACAAAAAACCGCTTTTCGCACGAAAAGCGGTCAAATGATACCGATCAAACGGACATTTCTGTCAAAAGATCCATAACACCGAACTTACTCTCCGAACGAATCATCGATACAGTTGATTGATTGATCTCATTATAAAAACTTACGTCGGAATCGTCAAGCGTTTTTCACTTTCTTCCGAAAAGCAAAAGATTTCCCCTTGCACCTCGGCTCCCGTCCGGGTTTTGAACGTATCGGACAGAACCAAGCCTTCTTCCGTTTCGAGCAGCCACCCTGCCCCGCACGGAAAAACACCCGTAACGGGCATCTCCCCCTCCGTTGCTTCCAACACATAGCTGCAGATTACGCGGGCAGCGTCTGCGGGCAGCAAAAGTCTTCTGCCGCATATCTCAACCATGCGCGTCCCGTCCGGTTGCAGGACGGTATCCGTCGGACGACGGTTGCGATGGCGGTTAAACATGCGATCGACATATAGGGTTGCGGGATTCTCCCGCAGTTCGGCAGGCGTTGCGATCTGTTCTGCCGCACCATATCGCAACACGACAACGCGGTCAAAGGTCAATGCCTCTTCCCGATTGTCGGTCGCATAAACCATAATCCCGTCCGGACGCTTGAGCGGTACGACCAGCTCCTCAAACAATGCCGAACGCTCACGCGGCGCGTCGCGAAGCGGGTCGTCGATCAACAAAACCGCGCCCTGTCGGAGGGAAGCTCTTGCAAATTGCAACCGCACTCTGTCGTCCTCAAACAACAATTTAACGGGATCGTTCAGAATCGGAATGAGTCCGAAGTTTTTTGCGCCTTCTTCAACGGCTTGCAGGCGCGCTGCGCGTTTCACCTTGCGCACCTTCAGCGGATAGGCAAGATTGGCACGCGCCGATCGGCGAAGAAACAGCCCTTCGCCGTGATAGATCATTTGCACGTCGCGCGCTCGGACGGGAAGGCGCGCAAAATCGACGCCTTCCTCCGTCGTCATTGTGCCCGAAGCGACGGGCAGCAACCCCGCGATTGCCTTCAGCAAGGAGGTTTTGCCGCCTTCCGCTTCGGCAAATACGGCAAGGCGCTCCCCTGCCGACAGTGTTACCGAAAGGGAATCGACGGCTTTTGCGCCGTACAAATATTGTACGGTGATTTGTTTGAGATCGATCCGCCGCAAATTCAGCCGATGATATACTCGTCGGACTTCGGCGTCCGCGCGTTCAGTTCGGCGGCTTTTTCTTGATAGCCGTCTCTCCCGAGCAAGGCGTAGGTTGCGTTTTTGCCCTCTTCCACACCGGGCTGATTGAAGGTATTGATGTCGAGCATCGCACCGATATAAGCCGTCTGCAACATGAAGAACATCAACAGCTGACCGACGGTATGCGCGTTGACTTCGGGCAAAAGGATGGAGTTGTTGAGCCGTTCGTTTTTGGTCAAAGCGTATTCGGTCGCAATGCGCTCGGAGGTGATCAGCTCATTCAAGGTATGCCCCGAAAGGAAGCTGACCGAAGGATATTGCTCGCATCCGCCGCTGATTTCGACGGTAGCACGGTAGTTGTCGACGCCGATCAGCGTGATAACCTTGTCAAACGGACCTTCGGTATAAAGTTGTACCTGGCTGTGTTGATCGGTCACGCCGAGTGCTTTGACAGGCGTTTGACCGACGTAGACGGTTTCACCTTGATTGTTGACGGACTTGCCGAGGCTTTCACCCCAAAGTTGGCAATACCAATCCGCCATCAATTTAAGACTGTCGGCATAGGGCATCATAACGGAAATATTTTTGCCCTTTTGAATGGCAAGATATTGGAGCGCCGCAGCGGCAAGCGCTGGATTTTGCTTGTAGTCGGGTTTGCGACAAGCGCGATCCATAAACGCCGCGCCCTTCAAAAGCGCTTTGATGTCGATGCCGAGCACTGCCGCGGGAAGCAGTCCCACCGGGCAAAGCTCGCTGAAGCGACCGCCGACGCCGTCGGGAATATAGAACGTCTTAAGTCCTTCTTCCTTTGCGATTTTGATCAAATTGCCCTTCTGAACATCGGTTGTCGCAATGATATGCTCGCTCGCTTTGTCGCCGAAGCGGTCTTTGAGCATCTTCATAATGATCAGATACTGGCTCATCGTCTCCGAGGTCGAACCGGATTTTGTGATGACGTTAAAGATCGTTTTGTCGAGATCGAGGATATCGAACAGCGACTGCATCCGTTCGGGATCGACGTTGTCCTCAACGTAAAATTTAGGTGCTTTACGTTTGGACTTGGGGAGATCGTTGTGGCGGAGATGACACAGCGCCTGAAATACCGCCATGGGTCCGAGCGCGGATCCGCCGATACCGAGAACGACAAAGGTATCGCATTTGCGACGAACCGCTTTTGCGGTCAGGAGAATATCGCTTACGATTTCGTTTTGATTGTAGGGAAGTTCGGTCCAGCCCATCATGCCGGTCCCGCGGTTTTCTTTGACATAGGCATGTGCGGCACGCGCCTTTTCACGGACGGAAAGCAGATCTTTTGCGGTAAATCCCTCTTTCTTTCCGACGTAAGCGCTCATCATATTGTTGTAGTCGAAACGGATGCTTTGCGGTTTTTCTTTTTTCATACTAAACTCCTTTTTGCTTTTTCCAAACATTGATTCAGATATTCGTAACCGGCAAGGACTTCATCGAAATTCCGGTAATCGCCGGAATACAATTCCATCATCATCGGGCCGTTGTAACCGAGATCGACAAGGCGGCGAAACAGCGATACAAAGTCAAACGTCCCTTTGCCGGGAACGGCAAGCCTGCCGCTGTCGTCGTAATCGCAAAGATGAACGTTGCGAATCGAGTCGCCCATTGCCGCAAGATAATCGTCAAGCGGGATCTGTGACTGCATAACCTGCTTGATATCGAGACAAGTTGCCACCCCGTAATGCGCGTGCAGTTCGCGGATAAAGGCGGGAGAATTGAAATACGTCCAATGCACGGTTTCGTAGGCAATCCGTGCTCCGCCGCCCTGCTCTTTCAACACGGCATCGAGGGCGCGGAGCCGCGCGGCAATCCAAGGATAGTCGAGGACATAGCGTTTGCGCGGTTTCAGTCGGGCGGGACCGTGAAAGGTGTAGGTTTCGGCCCCCAACGTTTTTGCCGCATAGGCGGCTTTCCCGAACCAGACCTCGGCGTCTTTGCGCGTACGGTCGGCAGGATTGAACAGCTCGGGCTCGAAATGCTGATTGAGCGTATGGATGCTGTATACCCGCAATCCGCCTTTGCGCGCGGCAAGCAGATCGACGAAGTCTTTTTCGTATTCCGAAAAAGTCGTCAGAAAAATCTCACAAACGGGGATTCCGAGATCGTCAATCAGACGAACGGAATCTTCTGTCAGCGATTTTCCGAAAAACGTTGCGGTCGAAATTCCGATTTCCATGAGGATATTATATACCGATCCCGCAAAATTTGCACCTGTTTGAACCCAATAATTACCGAGATATTAAAAGCGGCGCACGCGGCGCCGCCTTTTTTCGATCCGAAGTTTGACCTGTCCGAAATATCTCAGTACTCGGGCGTAATCAGTCCGTAGTCGCCGTCGTCGCGTTTGTACACGACGCTGACTTTATTGGTATCGGCATTGACGAAAATATGGAAGGTGTGATCCAACAATTCCATTTCGGCAATCGCGTCGTCCACCGTCGTGATGGAAATATCGAAACGTTTGACTTTGACAACCTTGCCGTATTGTCCGACTTCGGGTTCGTCGGCAACGGGAGCGTCGATATAACCGCCGCGCTTCCCTTTTTCGTAACGGTTGCGGTTTTTGGCAATCTGCCGTTCGAGTTTGGGCAAAAGAATATCGATGTTGTCGTACATGTTGTCCGACGTCGTCTCCGAACGAATGGTTTTGCCCGCGCCGCGGATCGTCACTTCCATCGTAAACTTTTCGCCGTTGGTGATAGAGAGTTTCACGTTTGCGTCCGCCTCGTCGCTGAAATATTTGTCGAGTTTGGCGAGTTTTTTCTCCAAGACATTGAGGAGACGTTCGCTTTCTTTGTAGTTCTTGCTGATAATTTCAATACGCATCATTGAAACCTCCTATAATTTTTTTATGTCAAACACCGGTTGTCCGTCGCGGTAACCGATGGTAACACCGCTGTGTTCGGGCAGATTGCCCGCGATGATTTCTTCGCTTAAACGATCCTCGACTTCTCTTTGAATCAGACGCTTGAGAGGACGCGCTCCGTATTCGGCGTCTTTTCCCTTTGCCGCAAGATAGTCGAGAAACTCGGGAAGGCACGTCAACGTAATATCTTTTTCTTTCAGGCGTTCGGAAAGTCCTGCCGTCAACAGACCCGCGATTTCGCGCAACGCGCTCCCTTCCAGCCGACGGAAAATGATGATATCGTCGATCCGATTGATAAATTCGGGACGCATTGCCTCTTTCAGCGCCTTCATCTGTTTGTCCTTCATCGCGTCGTAATCGTTTTCGTCGCGCTCGGTCTGAAATCCGACTTTGGGCATCCGCGCGATTTCGGACGCGCCGATATTGCTGGTCATGATAATAATCGTATTGCGGAAGGATACCGTTCTGCCGTGAGAATCGGTCAGCCGCCCGTCCTCCAGAACCTGCAACAACAGATTGAACACGTCGGGATGCGCTTTTTCGATTTCGTCAAACAGCACGACCGCGTAGGGCTTTCGTCTGACTTTTTCGGACAACTGTCCGCCCTCTTCGTATCCGACATATCCCGGGGCGGATCCGATCAGACGACTGACGTTGATCTTCTCCATATATTCGCTCATATCGAAGCGAATCATTGCGTTTTCATCCCCGAACATCGCTTCGGCAAGCGCTTTGCAAAGCTCGGTTTTGCCGACGCCGGTCGGTCCGAGGAAAATAAACGATCCGATCGGTCGCTTGGGATCTTTCAGCCCCGCCCGCGCCCGTTTGACCGCCCGCGCCACGGCGGAAACCGCCTCGTCCTGCCCGATCACGCGTTTTTTCAGTTCCGATTCCAGCTTCTGCAACTTCTGACTTTCGGTTTCGGTCAGACTAAGGACGGGAATATGCGTCCACGCCGCCACAACCGCCGCGACTTCTTCGGCGCCGATCACCTGCTCGCTACCTTTGCGGTCGTCCCCCCATTTTTTGCGCAACGTCTGCAATTGGTTTTTCAGCTCGTCACGCTCTTTTTTCAGTTTGGAAGCCTTCAGAAATTCTTCCTGCTTGACCGCCTGCTCGATCGAACTGCTTGTGACAAGAATTTTTTCTTCCAACGATTTGAGATCGGGCGGCGCAATCAGCTTGGAGATTCGCATCTGACTGGCGGCTTCGTCGATCAGATCGATGGCTTTGTCCGGCAAAAAGCGATCGGGAATGTAGCGGTCGCTCAAACGCGCCGCGGCTTCGATGGCTTCGTCGCTGATCCGAACGTTATGATGAATTTCGTATTTTTCCCGCAATCCTTTTAAGATGGCGATCGTATCCTCCACGCTCGGCGCTTCGACAACGATGGGCTGAAACCGCCGTTCCAGCGCGGCATCCTTTTCGATATACTTGCGGTACTCGTCGATCGTCGTTGCACCGATGGTCGAAATTTCGCCCCGCGCCAACATGGGCTTCAAAAGATTGGCGGCACTGGTCCCGCCTTCGGAAGCCCCTGCCGATATAATGGTATGAATTTCGTCGATAAACAGAATCGTCTTGCCGTCTTTCAGACTATTTAGCGCAGTCTTAAGGCGTTGCTCAAACTCGCCTCTGTATTTCGTCCCCGCGACCAAAGACCCGATATCCAGACTGAATACGCGCTTGCCTTTCAGCATTTCGGGGACGTCGCCCGCCACAATAGCCGATGCAAGGCCTTCGACAACGGCGGTTTTGCCGACGCCCGGCTCCCCGATCAGAACGGGGTTGTTTTTGGTACGGCGCGATAAAATCTGAATAATACGCTTGATTTCTTCTTCTCTGCCGATGACGGGATCGATTTTTCCTTGCGCCGCCCGTTCGGTCAGATCGATCCCCAGTCCGTTCAGGGGATCGTTGGGGTTCTGTCCCCCTTCCTCGGAAGCTTCTTCTTCCCGCGCGGCATTGATCGGCTCAAATTCTTCTTCCTCATCCGCCTCTTTCCCGATGTCGTGAAGGGACAATGACTCGACGATCGGTCGGATGTCGGCTTCGGTGATACCGTTTTCGTTGAGAATTTTTGCGGCGCCCGAATTCGGCTCCATCAAAAGCGCAAGCAAAACGTGTTGGGTATCCGCAAGCGAATAACCCGATTTTTTGGCAATTTGCCGCGCATATTCCAATGTGCGTTTGGCAACGGAAGAAAGTGATACAAACTCATAATCGATCGATCCGATCGAAATATACTCGGATACGGTCTTGAGATCGAACCCCAGCCTCGTCAGAATTTCGGCAGCGTAACTGTCGGAAACCGTAAGCAACCCTGCAAGGATCAGCTCGGTCCCCAAGACACCACCGGAATGTAAGGCAAAAGATCCGGCAGCTTCCATCGCTTTCTGGACGTCACGCGTAAAACCCATCATATCAATACACCTCGATCAGAGAACGAAATCTTTGTCAACAAGCCTTCTGAGGTATTCTTTCATATCGTTTTGCAAAGCGGGAGTGCGCAGAGCGTACTCGACGTTTGCCTGTAAATAACCGAATTTATCTCCGATGTCATAACGTTTTCCGACAAAATTATAAGCGTATACGTTGGTCACCGCACTCATCAGTTCGATTGCGGTCGGCAAATACACTTCGCCGCTTTTGACGGGAGGCGTTTTGTCGATAAATTCAAAAATATCGGGCGTCAGCAAAAAGCGACCGAGACTGGTATACGGGGAAGGCAGCTGATCGATGGGCGGTTTTTCCTTGAATCCTTTGAGCTGAATATACCTGCCTTTGATCGTCCCCGGAACGACGACGCCGTACAGTACGGCGCGTTCGGGGGGCATCTCCTGCACGCCGACAATCGTCGCACCCGTTGTATTGTAAGCGTCAATCAGTTGTTTGGTGACGGGAAGTCCCGGACTGTACATTACGTCGTCGCCGAACAGAACGGCAAACGGCTCGTTGCCGACAAACGATTTGCAGCAAGCAACCGCTTTGCCCGTCCCCTGCATCTCGGGCTGACGAATAAAAACGAAATCGGCTTTTCCTTTAAAGCGGTTCATTAAGGCGACTTCCTTGGTCTTGCCGAGGCGGGTCAAGGAAGTTTCCACTTCGAAGTTGCGGTCGAAATGATTGATAATCGAATCTTTGCCGCGCCCCAATAGAATGCAGATTTCGGTAATACCGCTTTCGATGCACTCTTCGACGACGTATTCGATGCTCGGCGTATCGACGATGGGCAGCATCTCTTTGGGGACGGCTTTGGTGGCCGGCAGAAAACGTGTTCCGTAACCCGCGGCGGGGATAATAGCTTTTTTGACCTGTTTCATAGCAGATTCCTAATATTTTCTGATTCCAGTTTACAACAAAATCGGACGCTTTGCAAGAGGGAAAATCAGCGACGGCTGTTGCGGCGAATCAATTCGGCAACCGTGATTTCGGGGTGGAGATAATAAGACGACTCCGATTTGCGAATCATGCCGAAGCGGATCGCACTCTCGGGACAATGCTGAATACATCCGAAACAATCGGTGCAATGCATCCCGAATACGGGTCGATCCTTGACCATTACGATATTAAGCATCGGACAAACGGAAGCGCACAGTCCGCACCCGACGCATTTCGAAGTCGCTTTTTTGCGGTCGGTCCCGATCATTTTGCGCATCCCGAACCACGAAAACGCCGTCCCGATTGCAACAAGCTTTTTCATTTTATGAAGATTGGTGGCTCCTTCATTCACGTCGTCGATAATTTTTTTCAAAACGAAGGACTCGTTTTGCAGCAATTCCTGTTTTTTGTGTTCGGGCGTGGCAAACAATATGCAGTTATCGGGCAGCGTGATGCTTGCGCCGTAAGAAAGCCGCGCTTTGCCGATCTTCAAAAATTCATCTGCCTGCGCCAACGCATTGCCCGGCACGCCGCCGCATGTCGCAACGGCAAAGATATACGGACTTTCAAACCGACTGAGCCGCATAAACCGTTTGAGGACGGCGGGCATTTCGCCGCAGTAAACGGGAAAAACAAATCCGATGCGATCAGCGACAAAACGATCCGGACGCTGAATCGCTATGTTGATCGGATCGGAATCGAATTGCTTTGCAACGTGCAAGGAGTTGCCCGTCGCCGTGAAATAAAAGATCAGTTGCTTCATAGAATTCCCGATTAAGTATTGCTACTTACATTGTAGCCAAAACCCGAAAAAATTCAATAGTCATCCCCTAAATTCTCGGTGAAATTTGTGTGAACATACCGCCGCGCAATCGGCGGACGACAAATACGGAGAAATCCTACGCCATATGATTTTTGATCGTTTTTGCGAGAAAACCATTCTCGAGTATTATTGATTAAGTTGAAAATCAAAATAAAATACTCGAATCGGACAGATTGATGACCGACGATCGGTCGCAATGCGGACGGTGCCGTAGTCCCAACGAAGCGGAATATGAACCGACGGCAAATCCGCAAGATCTCTAAGTGTTTTTGCAAAGTCGCCGACAAACGAAAACGGTAGCACCGCCCTGCTATGTGAGGGAAAAATTCGTTGGATCCCGACGCTCCCGGCAAAGGATTCGACCTGCTCGGCATATCTTCGGATTCTTGTTGCGGGATCGGTAAACAACCACGTCGTCGGCGCAATCGCGTCGCCGCTGAACGCCGTCGCCGTTTGCTCGTCGACAAAGATTACGCTTCCTTCGGTATGCCCCGGCATCGGGTATAGGTCGATTCGCCGATTGCCGAGATCGATCTCTTCCGGAAGAGGGAGATAAGTGTTTTTAGTCGGATCGACCACATACCGACGATTGACACAAGCAAGCAACGATTGCGGAAATCGGTATCGCTCTCGCAACACGCGCGTCCCTTCCCGGATCAGGCTTTGATATGCGCTTAACCGATCGGCATCGGGCAGATCGCCCGCGCCGACATAAATCGGCTGATCGAACAATTCGTTCCCCTTGCTGTGATCGCCGTGAACATGGGTATTGGCAACGATCAGCGGAAGATCGGTGCAACGCCTTACCGCTTCCTTCAGCTCCCCGCCGAATGCGGTATCGATCAACAATGCACGCTGATTGCCGCACAAAAGATGGCACCCCACTTTATAGATGGGATCATAAATCGAAAAAGTACCTTCCGCCGTTTTTCGGATGTGATATTTCATGATTTACCCTGCGCCGCGCGGTCGAACAAAGCTCTGACGTCGGCTTCCGAAGCAAGCTGATCTTCGCCGACACACAGGATGCCTTCCGACTGCAAAAGCCGCGTCGTCACTCCCACGCCTTTTTTCAGCGAGCCGCAGAAATTTCCGTCATAAATTCGGGTTACCCCGCATGACGGACTTTTATTTTTCAAAATCGCGATCCTTGCCCCGTTTCTTTTGGCAATTTCGACCGTCTGTTCGGCTCCGCTTCGGAATCGATCGGTCACATCTTGTCCCGTTTCGGTTTCTACTCGCTCGCCCCGGATCTCGGCAGGCATGCGCGGAATCCCTAACCCGCCGAGGCACTCCGGACACACCGCAATCAAATCGAAACGTTCGGTAAGGTAGGATCGGCAATTCAGTTCGGCGTGTTTTCCGTCATAGCGGCAAGGGATTCCGACAAGACACGCGCTGATGATGGCTTTGGGTTTCATAGCAACTCCTTCGATAATAGAGTATCACCCTATTCCCGCTCGGTCAAGCCTACAAAATCCCCAGTCCGTCCAACAAAGATTTCAGTGCAAGCAGAATCAGTATTACGCCGCCGAACACTTGCGCCTTTCCCGAAAAGCGATTGCCGAATTTTTTTCCGAGCCACACCGACACCGTTACGATCAAAAAGGTCATTGCGGCAATGATTGCAAACACGCTCAGAGCACGACCCGTCGTTTCTTCGATATACGTCACCCCGACGGCAAGCGCGTCAATCGCACCCGCAACCGCCTGTAATAAGATTGTAATTGCGGTTAAGGGCTTATCGACCCCTTCTTTTTCTTTCTTGCATCCTTCTATGATCATTTTGATTCCAAGAAACATCAGAACGCCGCAGGCAATATACGGCATATACTTCGAAAGTGCTTCGGCAAAAGAAATTCCCGCAAAATACCCGATTGTCGGAAAAATCCCCTGCGCCAACCCGAACGCAACGGCAATCATCAAATGCTTGAAGCGCCGCATTTTAGGCTCTTTCAGTCCGTCCGCCATACCCATTGCGGCGGCATCCATGCTGAGGGCAACGGCAAGTATCAACGCTTCCGTCCAATACATATCAGTTCCTCCAAAAAAAAGAGACTTCTCCGAGCAAAAGCTCGAAAAAGTCTCGTCATTTACTACCAAGCCGGACGGACAAACCGTCAGTATGTCGACTTGACAACGTCCCGAGGGACGCCGACTACTCCCTTGTTTCGTTAGCTTAGTATAACAAATTTTCCCTCCGAAGTCAAGGAATCACAGGACAATTTCAATTTGCATTCGTCAGCTTAGCTGTACGCGCTGTTTTTTTGCAATCTTCTTCCAACTGAGAAACCCATAAAGATCGTTGAAAAAGAATATGACAAAACAGATCAAAACCGAAACATATCCCCTATCTTCCGCAACCGCCAACGCCCAGAGCCAGATCAGCACAAGATCGTTTGCGGCATACCCTAACGCATAATACGGACTGCGACGGATCGTGAGATATGCGGCAATTAAGCTGGTCGCAACCGATATCGTACTCGGCAGCAAATTGGCGGTATTTAATGCGCGGAGAATAAAATAAAACCCGACCGTGACCGCCATCGTAATCAACGCCATTAAAAACGGCTCCGACCGACGCAGTTTTCCTACCGCAACCTGACTGCGATTGCCGCGGAAGGGATGCCGTACCCAACTGACAAACGACATCACGGCGATCGGCAACGTCATGCCGAGATATGTGATCATTTCGCCGTAATACGCCTTTTGATAGGACAAAACGCCGTACATGATACTGAAAACGACCATCAGCGCCTGCCCGATCGGATTTGCCTTGGCGCAAAAGATCAACGAACAGGCTCCGACCAAAGATGCCGCAAGCGCCATGCCGTTGCGACCGTCAAACACAGCAAAACCGACAACGATCAAAATCGTCGACACAATCCATAACAGCCATTCCGAAAGGCTGAAGTACCCGAAAATTTGTTTGACCCGTCGCACCGACCGCCTCCTAAAAAAATAAGCACCCGAATCCGCATCTTCTAAGACCTAACGATACGGAACCGAATGCTCGAGCATTCTTTTCTACCCGGTGGCAGATATTAATTGATTTTATTATAAAGCACACACTTCCTATGGTCAAGCATTTAAGTTCATTACAAACTGCCCTGCTTTTTCGGACAACTGAGCAATCCAAATCTAGAGACATTACAGTAAATGTATTTTCGGCAGTCAGCGCCCGAGAAAGAGAGATTTTGTCCGAGTTCCGAGGGCAGGAGCGTGAATTGCATGATTGCATTGAGCGACGCTCCCGACGGAAATCGGGCAAAAGATCCTTTCGCAGGGTGGTAACGGTGACGACCGTAAGAGGGAGCAACCAAATTGCCCGAAACATGAAGAAAGGGCGCAAACTGCGTCCTTATCCTCGGTTTGAAAAAAATTTATTATAAGGATACAATTTTATAAACGGGTTCAAATTGGGGGCTGTGGGTTCAAAAAACATACATATACGCCTGATTATTTTTACAGATCAACAATACTCTCAATGGCTTTTTTAAATTTATTTATTAGACCGTCCTTTTCTTTTTTTCTCTCTTCATCTGTGGAGGCACCATCATAATGGTATAAAATTTGTCTTGTAAGCCCTAAATCAAAAGGCAATTGTTTTTCATCGCCGAACGCTTTATTCATTACCATTAAAACTCTTGAATCTGAAAGTGAACTCATCGCATATCCAAGTTCAAACATAATATTCGAATTTACAATAGACTTAGATTTAGTTATAAGAGTATCAATAATTGATACATCAGACACTATCATTGTTGCATTATCTATTTTTTCCAAAATACTCTTCACAATGTCAGGAGAACCAGTTCGATTAGCAGTATCTTTATCTAAAACCAAGTTAATATGCTTTTCTTCATTTATTTTT
>DVOH01000004.1 GCA_018713745.1 Candidatus Stercoripulliclostridium merdipullorum
TACCTTTTTTCAGTGTTTTCCTTAATATTTTGATAATATTAAGATCTCCGTCAGCAGACGTTCACCGACTTATTTTTTCTTGCCGGTAATCTTTTCGAGTTCGCTGCGCGGAACTTCGCGGTAGCAGTCCAGCTGCATCGTGTAGTTGCCTCGTCCCTGGGTCGCGCCGCGAAGCGTCGTGGCGTAACCGAACATTTCGGACAGCGGTACGTCGGCGTCGACGACTTTGACACCGCCGCGGTCTTCCATCATCTTGATCTGACCTCTGCGGGAGTTCAGCGTCGACAAAACGTCGCCGAGATACTCGTCGGGAGCCGTGACTTCAACCGCCATAACGGGTTCGAGAATCGTAGCGCCCGCTTTTTGTGCGGCGTCTTTGAGTGCCATGCTGCCCGCGATCTTAAATGCCATTTCGCTGCTGTCTACTTCGTGGTAGCTGCCTTCGAGCAGACGGACTTTGAAGTCAACCAGTTCGTAGCCTGCCAGCACGCCGCCTTTTGCCGCGTCCTTGATGCCTTCTTCGACGGGACGGATGTATTCTTTCGGGATGCAGCCGCCGACCGTTTCGTCGACGAATTCGTAACCCTGACCGGGTTCCAACGGGCTGATCTCGATGATCGCGTGACCGTATTGACCTTTACCGCCCGACTGACGGACAAATTTGCCTTCGCCGCGCGCCGTCTTTTTGATCGTTTCGCGGTAAGCGACCTGCGGCTTGCCGACGTTTGCTTCAACTTTGAATTCGCGCAGCAGACGGTCGACGATGATTTCGAGGTGAAGTTCCCCCATACCGGCAATGATCGTCTGTCCCGTTTCGGTATCGGTGTAGGTACGGAAGGTGGGATCTTCTTCGCTGAGTTTGCTGAGCGCAAGTCCCATTTTTTCCTGTCCCAGTTTGGTTTTGGGCTCGATCGCGACGCGGATAACGGGATCGGGGAAGTCCATGGACTCGAGGACGATGGGATGCTGCATATCGCACAGCGAATCGCCCGTTGTGACTTCTTTCAGTCCGACGAGAGCGACGATGTCGCCGGCATAAGCTTCTTCGATTTCGGTACGGCTGTTGGCGTGCATACGGAGAATTCTGCCGATGCGTTCGCGCTTGCCTTTTGTGCTGTTGAACACCGTCGCACCCGAGCGCAACACGCCGCTGTAAACGCGGAAGAACGCAAGTTTGCCGACAAACGGGTCTGCCATGATCTTAAACGCCAGTCCCGAAAACGGTTCGGCATCACTGCTGTGGCGTTCGAGTTCTTTGCCGTCATACGTCCCTTTAACGGCGGGAACGTCAAGGGGAGAAGGAAGCAGATCGACAATGCTGTCGAGCAGCTTCTGTACGCCTTTGTTGCGGTAAGAAGAGCCGCAAAGAACGGGAACGACTTTCATGCCGATCGTCGCTTTGCGCAGTACGGTCAACATTTCTTCGGGCGTGATTTCGACGCCTTCGAAGAATTTTTCCATCAGCGTGTCGTCAAAATCGGCGCACGCTTCGACGATCTGCATGCGATACATATCGGCTTCTTCGCGGTATTCGTCGGGGATGGGTACGACGTCGTACTCTTTGCCTTGCGAATCGTCGTGATAAATCAACGCGTTGTTGTAAACAAGGTCGATGATCCCTTTGAACGTATCCTCTTTGCCGATGGGCAACACGATGGGAAGGGGATTGGTGTGCAACCGCGTTTTCATCATATCCACGACGCGGTAGAAGTCGGCGCCGTTGATATCCATTTTGTTGACGAAGGCGATACGCGGAACACCGTATTTTTCTGCCTGACGCCAGACCGTTTCCGATTGCGGTTCGACGCCGCCTTTGGCGCAAAACAGTGCGACCGTTCCGTCCAAAATACGGAGCGACCGTTCGACTTCCACCGTAAAGTCAACGTGCCCGGGGGTGTCGATCAGGTTGATGCGGCAACCTCTCCAGTGGGTCGTCGTTGCGGCGGACGTAATGGTAATACCGCGCTCTTGTTCCTGCACCATCCAGTCCATCGTAGCGTCGCCTTCGTGGGTTTCGCCGAGACGGTGGGTCTTGCCGGTGTAGAACAAAATCCGTTCGGACGTCGTCGTTTTACCGGCGTCGATGTGCGCCATAATACCGATGTTTCTCGTTTTTTCTAAAGGATATTCTCTTGCCATTTGTTCACCTGTCTGTTTTCCATAACAAAACGGTATTTTGCATACCGTTTTGCCTTATGAAACGATTTCTTACGATATGATTCCCTTCGTCAAGGTATCTATACCGGACTACCAACGATAATGCGCGAACGCCTTGTTGGCTTCTGCCATGCGGTGGGTGTCTTCTTTCTTTTTGAATGCGCCGCCTGCCGAATTGAACGCGTCGACGATTTCGCCGGCAAGACGTTCTTTCATCGTGCGTTCACCGCGCTTTCTGGCATAAGAAACCATCCAGCGGATGCCGAGCGTCTGTCTGCGGTCGGGACGGATTTCGAGCGGAACCTGATAGTTGGCACCACCGACACGACGGGCTTTGACTTCGAGCACGGGCATAACGTTTTCGAGCGCTTTTTGGAACACTTCTTCGGGCGCCTGTCCGAGCTTCTTCTGAACGATTTCAAACGCTTCGTAAACGATTTTTTGGGCTACTCCGCGTTCGCCGTCCAGCATGATCTGGTTGATCAGCTTGGTGATAACCTTGCTGTTATATACGGGATCCGGCAAAACGTCACGTTTGGGAACTCCACTTCTTCTGGGCATATTTCGATTCCTCCTAATTTTTCAGCGCCGATTATTTGGGTCTCTTGGCGCCGTATTTCGATCTTGCCTGTTTGCGTTTTGCAACGCCTGCAGTGTCCAACGTACCTCTGATGATGTGGTAACGGACACCCGGCAAGTCCCTCACTCTTCCGCCACGGATCAGCACTACGCTGTGTTCTTGCAGGTTGTGGCCGATACCGGGAATGTAGATGGTACCTTCCATCCCGTTGACGACGCGCACCCTTGCGATTTTCCGAACGGCGGAGTTAGGCTTTTTGGGAGTGGTCGTCGTGACGGTCAAGCAAACACCTCTTTTTTGAGGGCAACCTTCCATGATAGGAGTTTGCGATTTTTTGGTCTGACGCTCTCTTCCTTGCCTGATGAGTTGGTTAATGGTCGGCATTCTTTGGGTTCCTCCTTGTTTTTTTACCGTGTCCCCTCAACCCTATGGGACAAGGCGCGGGCTATGCCCTTTTCAGAAAACCTACGGTAGCACAACTGACCTCGATCCCGACTTCTCGTCCGAGTTCCGCCTTGGAAGGCGTAAACATAACGGGGATCTGATGACGGGAACACAGCGTAATCAGTTGCCGTCTGATCGATTCGTCGGCATCTGCGGCAATCAAAACACACCTAATCTGATTGTCGCCGATCCCGCGGATCACCTGACGCAGCCCGATAACTTTTGGCTCTGCGATGAGAGCGCTGAGGGAAGGCTCCATAGACTCCTTATAATGTAGAATAAAGCCTGCATTTCGCAAGCCTTATAATTATACCCACAGAAAATGCGGATGTCAAATAAAATTGTACAGTTCTTCAAAAAAATCTTACCGCAAACGGCGCATTTCGGCGGGATAACCGATTATAAATCGGGGTTTGCGTCCAGCGAAAGGGAAGCGGCGGTCGCGCCCGCCCGAATTTCTTCAAACGCGGCGACGCCGATCATTGCGGCGTTGTCGGTACAAAGGGGCTTCGGGGGGAGCAGAACGGCAAACCCCTGCCGTTTTCCCGCTTCGCTCAAAGCGTCGCGCAGGGCGGAATTGGCGCCTACGCCCCCTGCGAGCGCAACGGTACGGATCCCCGTGCGGCGAACGGCTTCCGCCGCCCGTCCGACCAGCATACTGACCGCGGCGTCCTGGAAAGAACGCGCGAGATCCGCCCTGCGGATCTCCTCTCCGCGCGCCTTCGCGTTGGCGGCAAGATTGATGACCGCGGTTTTGATCCCGCTGTAGCTGAAATCGAGGTGCTTTTCTCCCTTGAACGCAACGGGCATCGGATACGTCGGAGCGCCTTCCGTTGCAAGCCGTTCGATGGCGGGTCCCCCGGGATACGACAGACCTAATACCCGCGCGACCTTATCGAACGCTTCTCCGACGGCGTCGTCGCGCGTCGATCCCAGCACTTCCATCCGATCGAAGGCGTCGACTCTGCGGATTTCGGTATGCCCGCCGCTGGTGATCAGACAAAGATACGGCGGTTGCAGATCGGGATGCGCGATATAGTTTGCCGCGACGTGTCCCTTGATATGATCGACCGCGATCAGCGGAAGTCCCAGCGCATAGGCATACGCCTTGGCATAGCTTACGCCCACCAGCAGCGCACCGAGCAACCCCGCGCCGTACGTTACGGCAACGGCGTCGAGATCGGTTTTTTCGAGATTTGCCTGCCGCAAAGCGTCCCGAACGACGGCATCGATTGCGGCAAGGTGGTTGCGCGAAGCGATTTCGGGCACGACGCCCCCGAACCGCTTGTGAATTTCGATCTGCGTCGAGATCACCGAGGACAGCACGGTTCTGCCCCGCACGACGGCGGCGGCGGTTTCGTCGCAGCTCGATTCGATGGCAAGAATGGTGGGCGTCCCGTTGCGCAGTGCATTGAGTTTTTGATCGGCAATTTGTTGATATCCCATGGCTTATTATCTCCGGATGAACGCCAGCACGTCGACGCGTGCCGCCCCGTTCAGTTTGAGTATTTTGGCGACTTCGTCCGCCGTGGCGCCCGTCGTTACGACGTCGTCGATCAGTACAATCTTTTTGCCCGCGATCTCTTTGACCGTTTCGCCTTCGGCAACGTCGAACGCGCCGAATACCGCGGCATAGCGACCGCCGCGATCGAGCTTGGTGCTGTCTACGCTTTCCGCGACGCGCCTGAGAACGTTATAATAAGGCAACTGCAAGTCGTTTGCCACCGCCCGTCCCAAGGCTTCGGCATGATCGAAACCCCGCCGCCGTATCGCTTTGCGACCCGACGGAACGCTGACGATCGCCTCCCCTTCGATCCCGCTTTTGCGATAACAGACGACCATTTCTTTACAAAGGTACTTGCCGAGCCATCGCTGATCTCCGTCTTTGAACGAAAGTACGGCTTTGCGCGAAACGCCTTCGTAAAAGTAAGGCGCGTTCACCGAGTCGAAATGCGGTTTTTGTTGCGCGCAATGGCGGCACAGCTCGCCCTTTTTGGCAACCGTCGCCCCGCACACCGGGCAAAATTCACCCTGCCGCACCGGCAACGCCGCAATACACGCCTCGCAAAGGGGCAAAACGGCTCCGTTCAGTTCCGCTCCGCACCCGAAGCAGACAAACGTTTCGGGAAACAACGCATCGAGAACGGCGTTGCCGAGCCTTTTTAATCGCCCTTTCAGCGACCGATCAGCAGATCCAGCTTGCGTCGGTTGATCCATAAGTACTCCTTCAACAAAGTATAGCGTTTTGCGACATAGCGGTTGGCAATCATCCGTTCCAACACGGCAACCGTCCCGACGATCACGACCAGATCTTTGGCGCGCGTCACCGCGGTATACAAGAGGTTGCGGTTGAGAAGATACGGCGATCCGCCCGACAGAACCAAAACGACCGCCTTGAATTCGGACCCCTGACTTTTGTGAACGCTGACGGCATAGGCAAGGGTCAGTTCGTCCTGATCCTGGGGGGCATATCGGACGATTTTGCCGTCGTCGAACGCGACAAACAACTCGTCGTGCGCGATATTGAGGATATGCCCGATATCGCCGTTGAACACGCCCTCTCCCCGCTCCGATCCTCGCGCCCAGACGAGGGTATAATTGTTGACGGTCTGCATCACCTTGTCGCCGACGCGGAAGGTTACGCCTTTATGAATCCGCGCAACGCCCGAGGGATTCAGGGCGTCCTGCAGACAGCGATTGAGGTGTTCGACGCCGACCACGCCTTTTTTGATCGGAGCAAGCACCTGAATGTCGGCAGGATCGATGCCGAAATGCTTGGGAAGTCTTGCCGTTACCAAGCTGACGACGCTCTGCAGGGCATCGTCGGGCTCGCTTTTGCGGTCAAAAAAGAAGTCGCGCGCGCGATTATCGATGACGGGAAGCTCACCGTTGTTGATGCGGTGCGCGTTATAAACGATCAGGCTGTCGGCGCTTTGGCGATAGATTTCGGTCAGCGACACGACGGGGAACAATCCGCTCGCGATGACGTCGGCAAGAATATTGCCCGCCGAAACCGAAGGAAGCTGATCTTTGTCTCCGACCAGAATCAGCCGCGTGCCGACCGACATCGCCTTCAGCAATGCCGAAAAAACATAGATGTCCGCCATGCTGACTTCGTCCACAATGACGACGTCGACGGGCAAGGGGTTGAGTTCGTTGTACTGCGCGTTCTCGCCGCCTTCTTCCGAAAAGCTGATCCCGATCAGACGATGGATGGTTTTGGCATCCATACCAGTCGCTTCGGACATCCGTTTGCCCGCTCTGCCCGTCGGAGCGGCAAGCGCAACACGGAGATTGCGTGCCGAAAACAACTCGATCATACATTTGATAATCGTCGTTTTGCCCGTACCGGGACCGCCCGTGACGACCACGACGCCGTTGGAAAGTGCGGCGGCAATCGCTTCGGTCTGCGTGGGATGAAATTTGACGTTGTTTTGCGTTTCGAAGTGCGCGATTTCCGAAGACACTTCGGTCGCCGTCGCTTTTGCTCCGCTTTGCAGGCGGCAAAGCCTTGCGGCGATTGCGTTTTCGGTTCGGCTGTTGACCGAAAGCGCGAGATATTCTTTGCCCTCTTCCGCAGTCCGTTCGGCGGTGAGTTCGCCGTTGAGCATCATCACTTTGACCGCGCGTGCAATCCGATCTTCGTCCCCCGCACCCAACAGGCGCAGGACGGATTCGGTCAGTTCTTCCCGCGGCAGGCAGGTATGCCCCGCCTTGCCCGCTTCCTCTCGCAAGACGTGAACGATCCCCGCATAAATGCGGAAATCGGAGTCCTCCGGAATCCCGATCTGCCTTGCAATACGGTCGGCGGTCAAAAACCCGACCCCTACGATATCGCGGACAAGGCGATAGGGATTTTCGCGGACGGTTTCGACGGTGCGATCGCCGTATGCTCTGCAAATTTTCAGGCAGAGTTTCATCGGAATTTCGTATTTTTGCAAAAACAAGACGGCATTGCGGATCCCGACGGTTTCGCGATACGACGCGGCGATCGCGGCGGCGCCGCTCTTGCTGATCCCTTTGACTTCGGCAAGCCGCTCGGGCGTGTGTTCGATGACGTCCAGCGTCCCCGCACCGAAGCGCTCGACAATGGCGCGGGCTTTGACTTCTCCGATGCCGCTGAACAATCCTCCCGCCAAAAAATGCTCGATCGCCGCTACGTCTGCCGGCGCGTCGAACACGGCTTCGGTCACCTCGAATTGCTCGCCGTACTTGGCGTTGGTTTTGAAGTCGCCTACCAGCGTCAGGGCTTCGCCCTCCGTCAAAGCGGGAAAAATGCCGACGGCAGTCAAATACCTGCCCTCGGCATCGAAGTCGAATACGGTATATCCCGTATCGGGATTGTGAAAAACGACGTCCAGGACGATCCCTTTGACGACCATTACAGTAGTTGTCTGAGCTCCTCCGCGCGGTCGGTACGCTCCCAGCTGAACCCGTCGCGCCCGAAGTGACCGTAATTGGTCGTGCGGGCATAGATCGGCGTTTTCAGCGCAAGGCGATCGATGATGGCGCGGGGACGGAAATCGAAAAAGCGCGGCAATGCTTGGGCAATCGCTTCGTCGGCGATTTTACCCGTCCCGAAGGTATTGACCGAAATCGAAACGGGATTGGCTTTGCCGATGGCGTAAGCCACCTGCAGTTCGCATTTGGACGCAAGTCCTGCCGCCACGATGTTTTTGGCAACATAACGGGCGAAATATGCCGCACTGCGATCCACCTTTGTGGGGTCTTTGCCGCTGAACGCGCCACCGCCGTGCGCGGCATAGCCGCCGTAGGTGTCGACGATGATTTTGCGTCCCGTCACGCCGCTGTCGCCTTGGGGACCGCCGACGACGAAACGCCCCGTCGGATTGATATAAATCTTGGTGTCCTCGTCGATCAGCTCGGCAGGCACGGCATGCCCGATGACTTCGCGGCGGATATCGGCGCGCAAGGTCTCGATGTCGACGTCGGGAGCGTGCTGGGTGCTGACGACGATGGCTTCGACGCGCTTGACGGCGTTGCCGTCATACTCTACCGTCACCTGTGCCTTTCCGTCGGGACGCAGATACGGCAGAATTTTTTGTTTGCGGACTTCGGCAAGGCGCGCCGTCAAGGCGTGCGCCAAAACGATTGCCATCGGCATCAGGCATTCGGTTTCGTCCGAGGCATACCCGAACATCATGCCTTGATCGCCTGCGCCCGTCCGATCGTAACTGTCGCCCCCTTCCCGATGCTCGACACTGTCGTTGACGCCCATCGCGATATCGGGCGACTGCTCGTCGATGGCGACCAATACGGCGCAACTGCGGTAGTCAAACCCCGTCTCGGGGTCGTCGTAACCGATTTCTTTGATTGCGTTACGGGCAACCGAAGCAATGTCGACATAACCGTCGGCAATGCTGATTTCGCCCATGACCAGCACCATCCCCGTCGTCGCGGCGACTTCGCACGCCACACGCGCGTCGGGATCGACGCCGAGAAGGGCGTCGAGAATGCTGTCGGCAATCTTGTCGCACAGTTTGTCGGGATGCCCTTCGGTAACGCTTTCGCTAGTAAAAAGTCTTTTCATAACTCTTTTGTCCGATTATTCTTCGATATCGGTATCGTCGATCTGCATGATTTCTTCCTCAACGATGGGTGCCGGCTTCTCTTCGTCGGGCACAACCTTCTCGAGCGATACGTTGCGGTACATTTTCATACCCGTACCGGCAGGAATCAGCTTACCGATGATGACGTTTTCTTTCAAACCGATCAGATGGTCGGTCTTGGCACGGATTGCCGCTTCGGCAAGCACGCGCGTCGTTTCCTGGAACGATGCCGCAGACAGGAACGATTCGGTCGCAAGCGCGGCTTTGGAGATACCCAGCAGGACGCGGTTTGCCATGGCGGGCGTTCCGCCTTCTTCGAGAACGCGTTCGTTTTCTTCTTCGATGCGGTTGATGTCGACGAGTTCGTTCATCAGAAGGTTGGTGTCGTTGGGCTCGTTGATGCGGACTTTACGCAGCATCTGGCGAACGATGATTTCGATGTGCTTGTCGCTGATGTGAACGCCGTTGGAGCGGTATGCCGACTGCACTTCGCGGATCATCGATTCCTGTACGCCCTGCACGCCTTTGGTGCGCAAAATATCTTGCGGGTTGACCGAACCGAGGATCAGCGGATCGCCCGCTTCGACGACGTCGCCCGTCTTGACCAACAGCTTGGCGTTGAACGGAATCCGATACTCGAAGTGGTTGTCCTTGCCCGTTACGGTGACGATGTGGATGCGTTCTTCTTCGCGCACGTCGACCACGCCCTTGATGTCGGCAATCGTCGCTTCGCCCTTCGGCTTGCGCGCTTCAAACAACTCGGTAACACGCGGGAGACCCTGCGTAATATCGGCGCTCGACGCAACACCGCCGGTGTGGAAGGTACGCATCGTCAGCTGGGTACCGGGTTCGCCGATCGACTGCGCCGCGATGATACCGACGGCTTCGCCCAACTTGACGGGGTTCCAGCTCGACATGTTGGCACCGTAACATTTTGCGCAGATCCCCTGCTTGGATTTGCAGGTCAGAGCCGAACGGATGCGGAGGGACTTAATGCCTGCGGCTTTGATTTCTTTGGCTTTGTCTTCCGAGATCATTGTGTCTTTCGGGACGATGACTTCGCCCGTCACGGGATGCACGACGTCGGCAACGGCATATCTGCCGGCAATCCGTTCGCTGAGATCTTCGAGAAGCCGTCCCGTCATATCGTAAATGTCTTCGACCAGGAAACCGCGGGTATCGCCGCAATCCTGTTCTTTTACGATGACGTCCTGTGCGACGTCGACCAGACGACGGGTCAGATAACCGGAGTCGGCGGTCTTCAGTGCGGTATCTGCGCCACCCTTACGCGCACCGTGCGAGGAAATAAAGTATTCCAAAACGCTGAGGCCTTCGCGGAAGGAAGATTTAACGGGGATTTCGATAACGCGTCCGGTCGGGTCGTTCATCAGACCGCGCATACCGGAGAGCTGTTTGATCTGCTGCATGCTGCCGCGGGCGCCCGAGTCCGCCATCATCCAGATGGGGTTGAATTTGTCGAAGTTCTTGAAGTTTTCTTCGAGGTTCTTCTCGACTTCGTCGGTCGCCTGCTTCCAGATTTCGACGGTTTCGTTGTAGCGTTCTTCTTCGGTAATCAGACCGCGGCGGAAATTCTTTTCGATTTCGATGACGCGCGCTTCGGCTTTGTCGAGGATTTCCTGCTTGCTGCCGGGGATCTGCATATCGAACACCGAAGTCGTAATCGCGCCGATGGTCGAATATTTGAATCCCAACGATTTGATATTGTCCAGCATTTTGGCAACTTCGGTCGCGCCTTTTTGCTTGAAGCAGCGTTCGACGATCTGCGACAGTTGCTTTTTGCCGACGAGGAAGTCGATCTCGAAATCGAGAAGCTGATCGTTGGTTTCTCTCGGAACAAAACCGAGGTCTTGGGGGATGGCTTCGTTGAAAATAATCTTACCGACGGTGATCGGGATACGGCGTTTGTAAACCATACCGTCGATCTCTTTGGTAACGCGGACCTGAATGCGCGCTTGCAGGTCGATGTCGCCGACCTGGTACGCCATTTTGGCTTCGTCGGTCGAGAGGAATACTCTGCCTTCGCCGCGCGCGCCCTCTTTTTCCTGGGTCAGATAGTACGAACCGATAACCATATCCTGCGTGGGGCTGACGATCGGTTTGCCGTCCGAAAGTTTGAGGATGTTGTTGGTCGAAAGCATCAGGAAGCGCGCTTCGACCTGAGCCGCCGTGGACAGCGGAACGTGGACTGCCATCTGGTCGCCGTCGAAGTCGGCGTTAAATGCCGAACAGACCAACGGATGGAGTTTGATGGCGCGCCCTTCGACAAGCACGGGTTCGAACGCCTGGATACCCAAACGATGCAATGTGGGAGCACGGTTGAGCAAAACGGGGTGATCTTTGATAACCTCTTCGAGGATATCCCAGACCTGGGGTTGCGCGCGTTCGACGGCGCGTTTGGCGTTGCGGATATTCTGGCTGAAGCCCTGATCGACCAGTTTGCGGAAGACAAAAGGCTTGAACAGTTCGAGCGCCATTTCCTTGGGCAGACCGCACTGATACAGTTTGAGTTCGGGTCCGACGACGATAACCGAACGACCGGAGTAGTCGACACGCTTACCGAGCAGGTTCTGACGGAAACGTCCCTGCTTACCGCGCAGCATATCGGAGAGAGATTTCAGATTGCGGTTGCCGGGGCCGGTGACGGCTTTGCCGTGGCGGCCGTTGTCGATCAGAGCGTCGACGGCTTCTTGCAACATACGCTTCTCGTTGCGGACGACGATATCGGGAGCACCGGACTCGATCATCTTTTTGAGGCGGTTGTTGCGGTTGATGACGCGACGGTAAAGATCGTTGAGATCGCTGGTTGCAAATCTGCCGCCGTCCAACTGAACCATCGGACGCAGTTCGGGCGGGATGACGGGAAGCACGTCCAGCACCATCCATTCGGGACGGTTGCCCGAGGCGCGGAAGGCTTCGACGATCTCGAGGCGCTTTGCGGCTTTGACCTTTTTGAGTCCGTTGGAGGTTGCGATGATTTCTTTGAGTTCCGCCGCTTCCTTTTCGAGGTCGATTTCGCGCAGCAGGATTTTGAAGGCTTCGGCACCCATCCCGACCTTAAAGGAGTTGGGACCGAACTTTTCGAGCGCTTCGCGGTATTCGTCGTCCTTGATAACCTGCTTTTTGAAGAAGGACGACGTGCCGGGATCCAGAACGACGAAGGCGGCAAAATAGATAACCTGTTCGACGTGCTTGGGGCTCATGTTGAGGATGGTGCTGATCCGCGACGGAACGCCGCGGAAATACCAGATGTGCGAAACGGGGCTGGCAAGCTCGATATGTCCCATCCGTTCGCGACGGACTTTGGACTTGGTCACTTCGACGCCGCACTTGTCGCAGATGACGCCTTTGTAGCGGATGCGTTTGTACTTGCCGCAATGGCACTCGTAGTCGCGGGTCGGTCCGAAAATCTTTTCGCAGAACAGACCGTCGCGCTCGGGTTTTTGGGTGCGGTAGTTGATGGTTTCGGGCTTGGTAACCTCGCCGTGCGACCACTCCCGGATTTTTTCGGGAGAAGCAAGAGAAATCTGAATGGAATCAAAATTGTTAATTTCTATCATAATTGCACCTCTCTACTAATCGTTCTGCTCGTCTTCGTCGTCGAATTCGCCGAGCAAAAGTGCCTCGCCGTCGATTTCGGTCATACCGTCTTCGTCGGCGCCGAGATCGGGATCGACATCCTGATCGTCGTCATCGTCGAACATACTGTCCCCGAATCCGAGGGCGTCGCCGCCCGTGCCTTCGGTCATATCGCCAAAGAGATCGGCGATGTCGTTGCTGCGGCTGTCGGAGAACAGCGAATTGAGCCCCGTGGAATCTTCGCCCATAAAGTCGAAGTTGTCGAGATTGATCTCGCTGGTTTCTTCTTTGCGTCCGGCTTCGTAATCTTTTTCGTCGTCATAGCTTTCGCTGAATTCGACTTCTTCGGCGCCGTCGGTCAGAAGTTTCATATCGAGGCAGAGGGACTGCATTTCTTTTTTGAGAACCTTAAAGGATTCGGGCAAGCCGGGTTCTGCCGTCGTCGAGGACTTGATGATGCTGTCGAAAATCTTCTGCCGTCCCATGACGTCGTCCGATTTGACGGTCAGGATTTCCTGCAGGATATTGGCTGCGCCGTAGGCTTCGAGCGCCCAGACTTCCATTTCGCCGAAGCGCTGTCCGCCGAACTGCGCCTTGCCGCCCAGAGGTTGTTGCGTGACCAGAGAGTACGGCCCGACCGAACGTGCGTGAATCTTGTCGTCGACCAGGTGGATCAGCTTAAGCATATACATATAGCCGACGGTGACGGGGTTTTCGAACATTTCGCCCGTTCTGCCGTCGTACAAGCGAACCTTACCGTTTTCGGGCAGCTTGTTGTTGCGGAACATTTCTTTGATGTCGTTTTCGCTCGCGCCGTCGAAAACAGGCGTTGCGACTTTGATGCCGAGCAAGCTCGCGACCAATCCCAAGTGGACTTCGAGAACCTGCCCGATGTTCATACGGGAAGGAACGCCCAGCGGGTTCAGCACGATCTGAAGGGGCGTACCGTCTTCGAGGAAGGGCATATCTTCTTTGGGAAGAACGCGGGAAATAACACCTTTGTTCCCGTGGCGCCCCGCCATCTTGTCGCCCACACCGATCTTACGCTTTTGGGCAATGTAAACGCGCACCAACTTGTTGACGCCGGGTGACAGTTCGTCCTTGTTCTCGCGGGTAAAGACTTTGACGTCGACGACGGTGCCGCCTTCGCCGTTGGGTACTTTGAGCGATACGTCGCGGACGTCGCGAGATTTTTCGCCGAAAATGGCGCGGAGGAGGCGCTCTTCGGGCGTCAGTTCGGTTTCACCCTTCGGCGTCACTTTGCCGACCAGATAGTCCCCTGCCCGTACTTCGGCGCCGATCATTACGATACCGTCTTCGTCCAGGTTCTTCAGAAGGTCTTCGCTGACGTTGGGGATGTCGCGCGTGATCTGCTCTTCACCCAGTTTGGTGTCGCGGCTTTCGATTTCGTATTCTTCGATATGGATCGAAGTGAATACGTCGTGCTTGACGAGTTCTTCACTGATCAGAATAGCGTCTTCGTAGTTGTAGCCTTCCCACGTCATGAATCCGATCAGAATGTTGCGACCCAACGCAAGCTCGCCGTTTTGCGTGCTCGGACCGTCTGCCAACGTGTCGCCGACTTTGACGACGTCGCCTTTGCGGATCAAAGGCTTCTGATTGATGCAGGTGCCTTGGTTGCTGCGGCGGAACTTCTGCAGTTCGTAAAGATGATCGGTGCCGTCGTTTGCGGTCACGACGATCCGATCGCCGTCCACATATTTGACTACGCCGTCTTCTTTTGCCAGCGTGCAAACACCCGAGTCATGCGCCACTTTGTACTCCATCCCCGTGCCGACGATGGGCGACTCGGGACGCAGAAGCGGCACTGCCTGCCGTTGCATGTTGGATCCCATCAACGCGCGGTTGGCGTCGTCGTTCTCAAGGAACGGGATCAAAGATGTAGCTATGGATACCAATTGTTGGGGCGAAACGTCCATGTAATCAACTTTGGCGGCGTTGAACTCTTTGATGTCGTCTTTGTAGCGGCAAGTAACGCGCTTGTGGACAAAACGCCCTTCTTCGTCGAGCGGCTCGTTGGCCTGCGCTACGATGTACTTGTCTTCTTCGTCCGCGGCAAGATAATCGACGTGGTCGGTAACAATGCCTGTTGCCTTGTCGACCTTGCGGTACGGCGCTTCGATAAATCCGTATTCGTTGACACGGGCATAGCTCGACAGCGACGTGATCAGACCGATGTTCTGACCTTCCGGCGTTTCGATCGGGCACATTCTGCCGTAATGAGAGTGGTGAACGTCACGGACTTCGAAGCCGGCGCGCTCGCGGTTCAGACCGCCGGGGCCGAGTGCCGACAGCTTCCGCTTGTGCGTCAGTTCGGCAATGGGGTTTGGCTGATCCATAAACTGCGACAGCTGCGACGATCCGAAGAACTCACGGATCGCGCTGGACACCGGACGGATGTTGATCAGCGATTGCGGCGTCACGGCATTGAGGTCGGCGGCGCTGTTCATGCGTTCGCGCACGACGCGTTCGAGACGCGCGATTCCGATCCGAAACTGGTTCTGGAGCAGTTCTCCCACCGAACGCACGCGACGGTTGGACAAGTGGTCGATGTTGTCCAACGTATGGTAGCCGTATTTCATATTGATATTGTAGCTGATCGTCGCGACGATATCGTGGACGGTGATGTGCTTGATCACCAGGTTGTCGACGTTGGCGCGGATCGCCTCTTTCAGCGCGTCGAGATCGCCTTCGGACTCTTCGATCAACGCTTTGAGGTTGGGATAGTATACTTTTTCGAGAATCCCGAGTTCTTTGGGATCGCAATCGATATAGCTTGCAAGATCGACGGTGTAGTTGCCGATCACTTTGGTTGCGGGACGTTTTTCGTCCTCGGTGCGGATCATCACTTCGTTGATCCCGGCATTCTGAATCTTCAGCGCGGTCTCGAGGTCGAAGGTTTCGCCTTCGTTGACGACGATTTCGCCGTCGATGGCGACGGGTTCCGCCGCGACCTGCCCTTCGATGCGATTGGCAAGCGATAGATATTTGTTGAATTTATAGCGTCCCACGCGGGAAAGATCATAGCGTCTCGAATCGAAGAAGAGATTTTTGAGATGCGCTTCCACCCCGCTCGGCGTCGGCACTTCGCCGGGTTTCAGACGACGGTAAACTTCGATTTTGGCAAGCTCTTGGGTCTGAACGTCTCCGTCCTTCTGTGCCGTCGTTTCGATCATGGGATCGCCGGCAAACAGCTCGCGCAGTTCTTCGTTGGAGGAGATGCCGAGCGCACGCAACAAAAGCGTGGCGTTGATCTTCTTGGTACGGTCGACGCGCACCCAGAGGATGTTGTTGGAATCCTGTTCAAATTCCAGCCATGCGCCGCGCGAAGGGATGACGGTCGTGTCGAAGCGACGGATCCCGTTGCGGTCATAATCGCCTTTGGGCGTGTAAACGCCGGGGCTGCGGACAAGCTGGCTGACAACGACGCGTTCGGCGCCGTTGATGATAAACGTACCGTTTTCGGTCATTCTGGGGAAGTCGCCCATAAAGACGGTTTGTTCCTGCACTTCGCCGGTATCCTTGTGAGTCAGACGGATTTTGACGCGAAGGGGAGTGGTGTAGGTGACGTCGCGGTCCTTGCATTCTTTGACGGTGTATTTGCAATCACCGGACAAAGTATGCTCCAAAAACTCGAGTTCGAGCCTGCCGCTCGTATCGGTAATGGGAGAGAAGTCTTCAAAAACCTCACGAATGCCGTTTTGCAAAAAGACTTCGTAAGACTTTTTCTGGACCTCAATCAGGTACGGAATGTCGATGATTTCCTTAATCTTGCTGAAGGACCACCGTTCGACGTTGCCGCGTTTCACCTTGTGGATTCTCTGAGACATCTTGATCGCTCCTTATGAATATAAATTGTAGTGCGTGCCGAAGACACTGGTTACGGTTGCTGAAAAACTTTTTTTCAAAAGTCTTGACAAATGCCGCCCTGCGGGAAACATCCGATCGGATAAAGGTCGGAAAGATGCCCCTATCCCCGTAAATCCGATCGTTTTCGGGGGTACAGCGCATACTTATCACCATAATATTCGATTTTACCATTGTAGCACTAACGAAATAAGGGCGTCAAGCGAAAAACGATAAAAAAAGAAGGAATTTCCCGTCGGAAACCGTCGGAAAATTCCTCCCGAAATGTGCGATATGCAGGTTATTCGCTGCGCAAAGCGACGACGGGATCTTTTTTTGCGGCAAGCGCTGCGGGAATCAGTCCCGAAATTACCGTAAGTCCCACACTGAGTGCCACCATAATCAGGGCGTTGAAGGGATGCAGTGCCGCAAACGACTCCTTGATTCCGCTGAGGGAGCCGATGATCAGATTGATCGGAATGGACAAAAGATACGTTGCGACGACGCCCAAAATACCGGAGCAGAGTCCTACGATCACGGTTTCGGCGTTAAAGACGTTGGAGATATCGATCTTGCGTGCGCCGAGCGCGCGGAGAATTCCGATTTCTTTGGTGCGTTCGACCACCGAAACGTAGGTAATTATCCCGATCATGACCGAACTGACCACCAACGCGATCGCGGCAAAGCACACCAGAACGATCGAGATGATGCGAACGATTTCCTGCACCATATCGGTTACGGTCTCCGCCATATCGGTATAGACAACCTGCTCGCTGTCCTTCCCCTGCGAAACTTTGATCATATTGTATTCGTCCAAATATTGTTTGACATACGTTTTGTTGTCGAAATTTTCGGCGAACACATAAACGCCGATCGGCGTTTTCTCATAGCCGATCTCCTGCAAGGCGGTATGATAGCGGTCTTCCGCCGTCCGTTGAACCCCCATCATCGCCATGGCAAGATCCATCGCCGTCATCTTACTGAAGCGATCGCCCGTACGCAGATTGGTTTCGGCATCGGCAGCCTGCGCGGTTGCAATCTGACTGCGGGCGTTGACGTCATAGCAATAATCGTTCAATGCCGCGGTATAAGCGATCCCGCCCGTCATCAACTCAAAATCCAAGCCTTCCTTAATCCGCAACACCCCGACGATTTCGATGGGATGGGCGTATTGTCCGCCGTAAACGCTTTCGTAGCTCGAACGGTCGGGATCGGCAAACAAGCCGCTTTCCCGGCGCACATAAAACCCGTCGTTGTCGATCAACCGAAGGGGCGTCTCGCCGATCAAATCGCTCAGCAGAATCGTTTCCTGCTCGATATCGATGCCGATCGACTGCAGAATATTGCCGCTGACGCGGTTGTAGCGATCGACCAAAATCACCGTTTCAAACGGATTTTGGGGGTATCGCCCTTCGATGACGTCATACTGACTCTCCATAAATTCGGCGTCCCCCAGCAACTGCTGCCACCCGAGCGTAGAAGCGTCGACGATATCGACGGTTCCGCCCTGCGATTTGCCGAGCAGATTCATGCGGTAATTAAACATATAGTAGAGAGACGCTTTGCTCTGATCGATCTTTGCAACATAATCCAGATACTCATCGGTAATGTCGTTGACGATGACCATATCCTTGAGCATCTGCATATAGTCTTCCATCGAAGACCCCGATCCCAGCGTGTCCTCTTTGATATACACCTTTCCGTCGTCGGGATGCGAAGGAAGATCGCCTTTCGATCCCACTATCTGAATGGGCGACATCTGCATCAGTTTTTGCGAGTCGTAACTGAGTTCCGAAATCATGATCGGAAACACCGACAGCATGCTTCGCTCCATTTTGTTGATATAATCGGTAAATCCGTTGG
>DVOH01000005.1 GCA_018713745.1 Candidatus Stercoripulliclostridium merdipullorum
CGCAGCGCACCGAGATCATCGCCCCCATTACGACGATCAACGACAGCAACAAAACGGCAACGCCCGCGCAAATAATGTAGTATCCGACGGTTGCCATCAGGATCAGATCAACCAATAACAAAATCGAGAGAAAAACCGTTGCGACGATCGACCATTTTTTGCGATAGAACAGCGGAATCAGCACGATTGCCGAAGCAAATTTTTGATGCAGGCGATACAACTTACGCACGATCAATCCTGCCCAAACGGCGGCAAAGACGGCTAACACACATACAATCAAGGCAATCGTTTTTTCCAACATATCACGCAAAAAATTTGACCGCATTGCGGAAGAGATCGGTGCAGAACGGCGTCGGACAATTGAGCATATATTCTACACGTTCGGGGTGGGACAGACACCCGAAAATCCTGCCGTCCGGAGACGTCAGACTTTCGATGCCGTCACATGCCCCTGTCGGGTTATAAGGACCGGTTTTGACGGGATGATCGTTGTAATCGACAAACCTTGTCGCGATTTGTCCGGAGTTCTTAATCGATTGAAGCAAGTCATCGCGAATCATCAGCCTGCCGTTTGCCGTACCGATCGGCGTTGCAAACACATCTCCCGGTTGCAACGAAGACAAAAACGGACTGAGGTCGGAACATACTTTGACGCGACAGATTTTGCTGACATAATCTCCGCTACGGTTCACGTCAAAGCGCAAGCCTGCGTTCTCGGATTCCGTCCGATACATCCCATACGGTAAAAATCCGAGTTCGGACAGCGTAAGCATTCCTTCCCCCGTACCGAGAATCAATCCCGACCGGCGGTACAGCAATTCGTTGACGGCGTCCAGCACAATCGGGTTTTTGAAAAACGCCGCGATTCGTTTGCCCTTAGGGACAACGCCGATCGGCGAACATCCCGAAAACGCAAGAACCTGACAACGTTCGATCATCTTGCGGATTTCTGTCACTTCGTTGCGGCTCGGCAATTTGTTGAGATCGACGGCGACGGTCGAAACTTTTGCTCCTGCCCGCGCAAACGCTCTTTGCAGCAGCAATCCGCTTCGCATTTCGAAACACGGGATCAAAACTTCGGGAACTACAACGCGATCCCCGCGATAAACACACGGTTGCGACGCATGAAAATCGATCCGATCGGATGCCGTCGCGGAATATAAAGGGCTCGGGGTCAAGGCAATCCCTTCTACTGCTTTTTCGAGTTCGGGGCGGTTGAGCTGAAAATCCGCGCCGCGAATGGCGCCGCTATCATCGACAACCCCGAGATACTCCGACTCGATGGCGCCGAGTTCCGCTATTTCTTTTACACTGACGATCAAATCCCCAAAGTCTTTCCCGAACGTTGCGGCATCGACCTTAGAAAACGCAAACCCGTTTCCTTCTCCCAACGTACCGCGAATAATCGCACTGACCACATCGTGCGTCACGACGGTTGCCGCGTCGATATTCCCTTTGACGATATTGATATTGACCATGCTGTACAGTTTCAGCAGATACTTGAAATCGGGCATCTGAAACTCATCTTTCGGGATCGGCAAACGGAACAATCTTGCACCTTTGGGAAACACGTTGCTAATCATCGCGCCGCTTCTGCCTCCGCCGAATGCGATTGCCGAAAACACAGGAGTATCCGACTGCTGCTGTTTGACGCGGATAGGAGTAACATGAAACATCCCGATCGACAGCGCGTTCTGCACATACAGACACGCAAGCAAAGCACCGAGTGTATTGCCGCGTATCGCTTCGTTATCCGCCATACCGAACAGATCGGTCATTGCAAATGCAATCGATTGTAACGGTACGCCCGACGCAATCAGTTTTGAAACGGCGGTAACGATATTATAGACGGTACCCATAAACGGATAACCGTTGAGTTCTTCCATCGAACTCCCGCACGCGATTGCCAGCAACTTGTCGTCATAGGCATCGGGGAATTTCCATCCGATCAGATCGGACGGCGTCGTCTGACGCAGTCCGCTGAGCGGCGATACGACGACTCCCCCGCCGATTGTCGCATCCATCTGTCCCGAAATCTGCACGGCGGACTCGGACAACCGTCTTAAAATTTTCCGATCGATTTTTTTGGCTGTCAGTGACGTACCGTGCCGCTTCAAGCCGGACGCACTCAGCACATATTGCGATTGAAGATGCTTTGCGGTTAAAAGATCTTCATCGAAAGAAATCGTGACGTCTTTTCGTTTCAGCACGATTTCGTAGCGATCGGAGACTGCCCCGATCCCCGTACATTCAAACCCGAAATCACCAAGCCGCGTTCTGAGCTGTTTTTCGGCTTCTTTGGGGCTTGCAATCAGCACAAAACGGTTTTGAGCAGGCTTCAGCAATGCGTCGACAGCGTCCGATCCGACGGCATCCCAATCGATATACATGCCGTGCCTGCACCGAAACAATGCCAACATCAAAGAATTATGACAGGAATAGCATCGCTTGACAAACGACAACGGTTCAAGCGCTTCCCGCAACTTACGCATAACGTCTTTGGTATTGTTAAATCGAACGTTTTTTAGATAATAAATACGATCCTTGTCTTTCAGGATTCTCTGTTCTTCCCTGGAGATATCGGTATGATAAATATTGGCAACGGTTTCGATGGGCAGTTCGATCTCGTCGATATAATGCTCTTCGGTCTGAAAGGCATTGAACTCCGCCTCACAAGCAATCGCCCCGAAGCGACGGGGGGAACGCTTTTCGTCCTCCGCCGATTCGGGCAGATATTCTTTGCGAAGCAACGCCACCGGTTTCGCGCCGTAAACGTAAGTGCTGAGCATGGCGTTCAAACCGTTGAAATCTCCGCCCGTATGGTACGCGTGGAAGGAAACCAAATTGTTTTTGTGCGACTCCGAGCGGTCGGCACAATAAAAATAGCGGTGTCCGGACCGTACGCAATTTTGGGCGGCATTGTTACGGTGCAAAAATTCGATACCGATTTCGGCAAGTTCTTGCAAGCTCCGCGGACTGTCTTCCTTGCCGAGCGCGGTCCGCATATCCCGATACAATCTTGCCGCTTGCAATAAGTGCGGATTGGTTCCGCTGAGTTCGGTTCTGTAGATTTCCCGTTCAAAAAAGAACTGTTCGCTGTTCCATAAGCGATCCAGGATTAACAAATGAACTTTTTTGGGCGTGCGAAACCGAATGCGAAAGTAGTTTTGACACACCTTGAACAGATCATAGGACATCTGCAATCCGGAATTGCGGTAATAAGCAGCCGACTCGCTTTCGGTCATGCGGGTAAACCCGACCATATCGGCAAACGGCGCAATCCCCTTAAAGTCCGGGCATCTGCTTTTGGACTTTTCTTTCATCTCAGATTCCTACAATATCGATATTGGTCCCTTGCAACATCGCTACATATTCGCTGCGCAACGCCGAAGGCACGCTGAGCTTCAAGGTGTAACCGAGTCCGACAAACGCGTCGGGATCGATTTGAACGACGTGATCGGTAATATTGATAGAGATCAATACAAGATCGGGACAGGAAGCAAACGCTTCGGCACCGATTACCTGCAGTTGCGATCCTTGCGAAATGATAAGCTGTTGCAGCTTAAACGCCGGTTGTGCCGCCTCTTTTGCAAATGCATGCGGCGCAATTACGGTAATCGAGGCAGGAAGTTCCAGCCGTTCGACATCGGCAAAATAACGAATCAAGACGTTGCCGAGTTCAACCCGATCGGTGTTTTGTGCGGCATTCATATACCACAGAGTATCGTCCAAAGCGCCCTCACCGATCAGCGTAAGCCGCGTCGCGGGATCCAGCGTAATCGTCTGCAAGGCAAGACAAGACCGGAATGCCCCCTCTTCGATCGTGGTCAACGATGCGGGCAGTGCGATTGCAGACAGTCTGTCGCACCCGTCAAAAGCGCGCGCGCCGATTTCGGCGAGATTGCCTTCTGCGGCAAACCGAACGGCGGTAAGCGATTTGCATGCCGCAAACGCTCCTTCGCCGATGCGCTCTACTTCTGCCGCGATTTCGACCGTGTCGCCCAATGCGGCAGGCGCGGCGGCAAGAATCAAGGTTTTCCGACCGCTTTCGTCCACGCGATAAAGGATACCGCCTTCAAAAACAAACCGATCGATCCCGTCCATAACGCCGAAGTCGATCAATGCGGTATTGAACATAAACGCGCCTTCCTCAATGGTCGTGATCATCTCGGTCAGCTGAATGCTTTTGATCTTGACATTGAAGTTGCTGTTGAATGCGCTGCGCGTAATCGTAACGACAGGTTTTCTCTCGTGCATACGGGGGATAATCACCTGTTCGATCACGGTACCGTTGGGCACGTTGGGTTTGAATCCGACTACTTCATATGCTTCGATCGTTTCGTCCGCGCCGTAAATCGCCCGATACTGCAATCCTTCCGAACCTTTTGCTTCGTCAAACCATTTGGCATAGAAACTCAGATTGCTTTCGACAACGACGCCGACAGGATTGTAGGCTTCGCCGATCAGATTGCGGTCGGGATACCATGCTTCGAAGCGGAAGGATGCCGCATGGGGATCCCACGGATACGAAGGCGAAGTCAGCCGATCCGAAGAAAGCGGAACAATTTCCTTGCCGTGCAGTACATTGTCCATGCGCTCGGATTCCAATTCGGAAAACACGATCCGGACGTTGTCGGCGTTGCCTTCGATGGTCATATTGTAGAAACGCACGGTAAAGCGTTTGACGACGAGGATGGCATACAATGCGGTATCTTCCTCGGGATTGTCGCTGTATTCGTGGAAATCGCTGATCGTATTGAGGTCGACACGCGTCCCGTCACGCATCTGCCAACCTTCGACTTTATAGCGCCCAAGGTTCAGTGCAGGTGCGGCAACGATTCCGCCCGTGATCCCCTCTCTTCTCAGAATATACGGATCGGTCGAGTCATACCCTTCGATGGGAAGTGTAACGGGTTCATAGGAGATCGGCTCGGCGACCGTACCTTCCACGATTGCCCGGTCGGGCAGCAGGAAATCGACAAAAAGCGGTTTCTTGCTGATCCGCGCGTAAAATGTAACGTCACGCTCGACATAATACGGCAGTTTGACAAGGTGTTGCTCGTCGTAAGAACTGCTGGTATACCAGTTGACTTCATCGTATTTGGGATCATACGGGCTGCCGGGCAATGCAAAAAGATCGTACATCGTGTTGAGAACCGTGCCGTAATCGACCGTCTCTTCCTGCGTCGATCCGCCCCAGACATACGTTACTTTGTAGCGGTTTTTGGTGTATGTCGCGTAAATATCGATATCTCTTTCGATTTTGAATACCGAAAGATCGATGGGCTCCAACGCCCCGCTCGCAGTATAATACCGCCACACCCCCGTGTGCCCGGGAACCGACGGAACGTCGAGCACCTGCGGCACCGTTTCGCCATGGCTGACGAGTTGGGTACTGACAACGGCTTCGTTGCGATCCAGATAGCGCACGATATGTACGATCGGCGTATATTGCGCCGTAATGCTGATATTGCGGGTAATCGAACTGAGTTCGGGTGCCTTCAACGTTTCGTCGTCGACCCACTGAGCGGTATACCCGTTGCGGGCAGGAAGCTCGAGCTGCTCGGATGCCGGCAAAGACTGTCCCCAACGAACGGGACCTTTGACAACCGAAGTCCAATCTCCCGAAGTCGGATCAATGTATTTATAAGTAACGGTATACTCCAAAACTTCGTACTGTGCTTCTATAACGGTATCTTTTGTAATGTTTTTTCCGTCTGAGCTCCATCCGACAAAACGATACTCTTTTTTGGAGGGCGGCGTCGGAAGGGTAACGTCCGTCCCGTGTTCGACGCCGGTTACGGTATGGAAAATACCCCCTGTCACGCCGTCGCGGAAATCGACTTTATATTGGCGGTTATCCTGCCATTTGGCATAGAAAGACTGATCGGAGGTCATTGCGGTTTCGCCGTCCACAACGAGTTGCTGACCCGTCAACTGCTCGTTGTTGAACCAACCGACAAAGCGATATCCGCTCAGCGCGGGTACGGGCAACGTCGAAATCGTCGTTCCGCTGTGGGTAAACGTGGTCGATCCGTTTTCAAACGCACCGCGCGTTGCATAAAACGTCCAGGTATAAGTATGTTGGACCGGTCGCTCCGTCACCGTCACGGTGAGGTTGTATGTCAGATCGTTGTATACGACCGTAACGGTATGGGTGCCGATATTACCGAGTTTTTGATAATCGGATTCCGAAAGCATCGACTGATCCAGCACGACGCTTTCGGTAACGGTAGCGCTGACGGGATCGTAAACTTCGATCCGGATAACGGAAAGATCGACTTCCCCGAGATAAAACTGCGTTGTACTGGTCGCTGCAAGACGGAGATAAGGATCGTCCTCCGTTGTAGGTTCGGTTTTTTGCTCGCAAGCCGCAACGCCCGCGACAAGCAGGACGATCAGAAGTATCAGAGGAAGAACCGTTTGAAGCAGTTTTCGCATAACGCACCTACCCATAGTAATATCCGATACTACTATACCACTAACCGTGCCTACTGTCAATGCTTAAAATAATTACGCGCGCGCCCGTTACAAAACAAAAGAGCCCGGAAACCGGACTCTTGTTGTTTGTGTTGCGATCGTCTTAGTACTTTTTGATCAGTTTGAGGTCGATTCTGCCCTTCTCGTCGATCTTGATAACGCGAACGCGGACTTTGTCGCCGATGTTGACGACGTCTTCGACTTTTTCGACGCGTTCTTTGGCGAGCTTGCTGATGTGGATCATACCGTCCTTGCCGGGTGCAAGTCCGACAAACGCGCCGAAGGTCAGGATCCGCTCGACGGTACCGTCAAATTCGTCGCCGATTTCGGGATCTTTGGCAATCGCCAGAACGATTGCCTTAGCCTTGTCAGCCTGCGCGCTGTCGGCGGAAGCGATAAATACGCTGCCGTCGTCGCTGATGTCGATCTTGACGCCGGTATCTTCGATGATCTTGTTGATGACTTTACCGCCCGATCCGATGACCTCTATGATCTTGTCGGGATTGATCGTAAAGCTGATAATCTTGGGGGCATAGGGGCTGAGCTCTTTGCGCGGAG
>DVOH01000006.1 GCA_018713745.1 Candidatus Stercoripulliclostridium merdipullorum
GCATAGCCCAATATTCCATAGCATAGGGGCTGGCATTTACGGTAACTATAATCTTGCCTTCTTTATTGTCTGTGCTGAAATCATACCCGAACCACTCAACAATCTGGTCTATCATCCATTCTCCGTCGATAATGAACCTTATTGTCTGCGGCTCGTCTGAAAACATATACGGCAGTGCCGAAGAAAAGCGCCTGTAATCTATTCCGTTCTGATAGCCCTCTATCGAACGCAAGTCGGTTGCCGGTTCATCCAAAAGCTCTATGTTAGTTATTCTGTCGAGCCGGTAATAGGTTATGTGCTTCCACTTTTCCTGATGCGCCATAAGAAAATACCTCTGGTTGTGCAGTATCATCTGATATGGGCTGACGATATGGAAAACGGAGCGGTGCAGCTTTTTATCTAATCCGTATTTGTTATAATCGAATTTGATTTTGCGGTTTGTTTCTATCGCCTCGTCGATTATGTCTATGTTATAGAACAGCGCAACATTTTCGGACTTGTTCCAGTCGTTTACGGAATATATGTTTTTGATATGCGACTTGAAGTATTTATTTGAAAGGGAGGCAATCTTCTCTATGAGTCCCTTGGAGTGCTTTGCCGTTATATGCTGGCTTGCCAGTACGCTGTCGGAAAGCAGTCTCAGCTCCGAATCTTCAAATAGCCGGGTGTTGAGATATGAACCCTTCTTGGTGGTTTCTATGTCGTATCCCGCACTTTGCAGCAGCGAGATGTTGCGACCTATCGCCTTGCGTTCTACCATAATACCGTAAAGAGTATACAGCTTTTTTACTATCTCGTCGTGCGTCAACGGGTGGTTGCAGTCCGTATAGGTTTCGAGTATATTCAGAATACGTATGAGTGCAAGTTTTTTAGGCTCAAATGAATCCATATCTGTGTCCCCTTTATGATATGGATTTATTATACCAAATTTGTCGCAATATGTCAATGCAGATATTCTCCGGCTATCGCCATTATCTCGTCGTAAAGCAACACTTCCTTTTCGTAAAGTTCGCTTGCCAATCTGTCGAGCAACTCTTTGTTTTTCAGTAATAACAGTTTGGTATTGTTGTAGTATTCCTCTATCAGTCGCAATCTCTTCTCCTGAAGCTTATCTAGTTGCCTGTATGACTGCGCATTGCAGTATTCCTCTTTCGGGTAGAAAAATTCAAAGCCGTCTGCGGCAATACGCTGCATAAGGTCGTCTATGAATCAACCCATTGCCTATGCAAAAAAAATCGGTGAAATCAGCAACATGCTGGGCGACGGGCACATTCAGGTGCAGCGTTTGGGAGACATCGAAAACGGCAAAAGGACGTGGCAGGAAGAACTGGATCGCTCTAATCTCAAGCCGACGTTGCCGGATGCGGTCGCAGGCGATATTACGGCGGCGATACCGTATCGGATTATGAGCGATATCATCGGGTTTATTCATGCGGTCGACAAAGTTGTGCCGGGGTTTGCTTCGGAAGAAACACTGTTGTATTCTCCCGAACTCAAATTTTACAGCAACAAAATTCGGATGAACGACCGCTTTGAAACCGAAATAAACGGATTGTATTGTCTCGGCGATTCATGCGGATGGACGCGCGGATTGATGATGGCATCGGTGATGGGGGTCAAAATGGCGCGTCTACTTAGCCCGGACGGTGTATAACGGATCGGGTAGCACAACCCGACGAAGAGGAACAAAAATTCCCGTATGCAAACATACGCATACGGGAATTATATTATGTCTGATATCGCAATCGAGCGAGGGGCTTAATAGGGTAATTGCGATTGTTCGTACACCGCAACCGAACGCAAAACGGGGTTAGAGCGCGATTGCTTGATGACTATGCGCACGCCGTCGGTTGCGGGCAGATTGTCAAACATCATGATTTTGCGGTTGCCGACAACGGTGCCGTCCCCGACGAGTTTCCAGCCGCCGTTCGATTTGATCCAGATTTCAAAGGCTTCGATACGTTGAGAGTAGCGCAAATCTTCTCTCAGATCGATTCTGCCGATGCGGGACAATCCTTGCAGATCGAGGTCGATGATATACTCGTTGTCGCCCATCCGATAGCTTGTGATATCGTGCGCCCAGTCGATCATACCGTTGCCGTCCTCGTCGCCGTCACGATCGAGGAGGGCGGATTTTGCCGCGACAGACGCTACCGTTTGCTGTCCGTTGCCGACTTTGACGTGGTCGATTGCGACGGGATTGGCGGTGCTGTTTCGCACGGCATTGCCGAATGCAATAAGCGTGCGGACGTCTTTCATGGCGATCCTGCCTTCTTTGTTGGGGGGAATGTTCATCAAAAGGCTACTGTTGCCGCCGACCGAAGTATAGTAAATTTGCAGGAGATGTTCGACGTCTTTGGGTTGCTGTAACGGATGATAAAACCATCCTTTTCGGATGCTGACGTCTACTTCGGCAGGTTTAAAAATCAAATTTTGTTGTCCTTTCAGGACTTCGCGGGAGCCTAAATCCTGGCTTTCCGGGCTTACGACTTGCAAATCGTCGGCTTCGCCCTGATCGGTTTGAAAGTTGTCGTCGCCCGACATTCCGCTCCCGACCACGCTCCACTCGCTGGGACGGGCGATCCCGGCTTCGTTGCCGACCCAGCGGACGTCGCTGCCTTGGATCGCGGTGACGCAGTCGGGTTGCAGTCTGCGGATCAAGGCTTCGTATTCGTCCATTTTGTAATAGGAGTTGTCAAGATTTTCTTCTTCGCCCAGAGCGCCGTCCATCCAGACGCAGAAGATCTCTTTTTTACCGTCACCGTCGGTGTCGACGCCGTATCTGCCGTCCAACAACTCCGTCAGTTGCGCCATGTAAAAATCATGATACGCATCCGTTCCGTAAGACTCGGCGTTCATATCCCAGGGCGAGAGATAAATGCCCATCTTCAGCCCGAATCTGCGGCAGCTTTCGGAGAGTTCGGCAAGAATATCGCCGTTTCCGTTCTTGTAAGGGCTGTTCTTGACGCTGTGTTCGGTGGTCGCCGTAGGCCACAGGCAGAAGCCGTCGTGATGTTTTGCCGTAAGAATCACGCCTTTTGCGCCCGAAGCTTTCAAGACTTCGCACCATTGATCGGTGCTGAGATCGGTGGGATTGAATTTTTGGGGCGATTCTTTTCCGGTCCCCCATTCTTTGCCGGTAAACGTGTTCATCCCGAAATGGATAAAGCAATAATATTCCAATTCAAGATAATTCAACTGACGTTCGGAAGGCAGAACGTTAATCAAGCGTTGAACTTCGGCGTCGTTGATTGCGTAACCGTTGTTGTCGTTGCTCCAACCTTTCAGAAATTCTTCGCCGGGCCGATAGGCGGTAGTCGGCACTTCAAAATAGTTGTAGGAATCGCATGCGTTCAGCAAGATGCCGAGCGACAACGTCAAAACCAGCACAAGCGCCAAAATAGAAAATCGTTTCATCCGTGCTCCTTAAATTGATAACCGATGATGTTTTATTATAGCATAATGCTTCCCGCTGCGCAACCGCCTGCGGAGAAAGGACATCTGCCCTTATAAAAGGGCGATCCGAATAAAAGGGTGATCCGATCCCTTAATAATGTTCGGATGCACGTCTGTACATCCGAACGATTTAAAAGTTTCGTTTAAGAAAGAGCGGCAACCAAAATAATCAGTATGACATTCAGGATGACCGATACCAACGCGCCGCGACCGGCTTGCCGTGCGCTTCTCGGTTTTTCGCTACGCCAGACGAGGTACAGGATCAATCCGACGATGGGGATAAAAAATCCCAGCACCGCCCAACCGAAACTTCCGCTGTCTTCCGAACGAGCAGGGGCATCCGGGTAGGATTGAGAAGATTCGGGTGTCGAAAGGGAAGCGCCGCAGCGATTGCAAAATCTTGCGCCAGGGTTAACGGGAGCGCCGCACTTGGGACAAAACATAAAATTTCCTCCTTAAATAATAAAATTTTCAATAGTAAATGAGACAGAATATTCCTGTCGGAATTGCCAAGTTCTATTTGCGTTGCAATCAGAAGGGGAAGAGCGACATCGTCGTCGCGGCATTGGCGCCGGAGGACAATGCGCCGATCATCGCAAATATAATGATAAAATAAATGACGATGAAAATGACATAAATCATCACGCTGACCAAAGCGCCTTTCCCTGCCATTTTGGCGGATTTCGGCTTTTCGGTTTTCCAGACCAGATACAAAACCAAACCGACGATCGGGATGAAAAATCCCAGCACCGCCCAACCGAAGCTGCCGTTGTCCTCGGAGCGCGGGGAATAGTAGGGCGCGTTGTTGCTATTGACGGGTGCTCCGCACATGTTGCAAAACTGTGCGCCGTCGGGAATTTGAGATCCGCATCTCGGACAGTACATAATCGTTTCTCCTTGGGTAGTGTTGCAGGTATGGTTTGGTTGTATCGGTACAGTATATGTTGCGGAAGAAAGGATCAGTCGCCGTATCTGATTTTGAATACGGCTTTTTTCACGGATCCTTCCTGCATTTTGAGGCTGGGGGCATGCGGTTCGCCCGGCATAAACAGCGCCCAAGTTCCTTTTCGCATCGGCAAAAGCGGGATGTTCGACTGCGTCCACAACGCGATATCTTTTTGGGCGTCGTAAGGCGTGACGATTGTAATCGCTTCGCGGTCGGGGCATCCCATCCATTCCGCGCCGTCGAGGATCAGCTGAAGGTCGGCGTATCGGTTGTGGGTTTCGGCAACCGCTTGTTCGACGGGTTTCGGCTCGTAGGTCATGACGTTGACGTAGACGTCCGCCGAAAGGTCATAGCGACCGCAGGGCGTATCCGCATTGAGGTTGGGTGCGTAGGCAAGGCATTGTGCGATTTTGTCGTCGATTGCGGCAAAGATGCCACCGTTTTTCAAGTCGGAATAAATCATGACAAACCTCCTATTCCAGTATAATCGACAGTCTACGGAATTGCAAGCCCGAATTTCTTTGCAAATTTGCAAGTAAGGCGAAAAAGAAGTCGGGCAGATGCGATTTTAAGTGTGAAGGGCGTTTTCGGTCGGATAAAGCGCAGAGAGCTTTTTTCGGGTAGGGAAGAAATAGATCAGGCAAAGGATCAGGCTGACGGCAGCCGAAACGGGTACGGCAATTCCGATCATCAGCATATCGGTATCGGGCAAAGAGCGGAAGAGATAGGAGAGCGGAATGCGGACGAAGAAAGCGCTTAAAAGACTTTGCAACATGACAAAGCGCGTTTTTCCGAGTCCGTTGAAATATCCGAGCATACAAAACGATACGGCGATGATGGGGTATTCGAAGGAGCAACTTTTGAAATATAACGCCGTCGACGCGATAACCGCGGGGTCGGAAGAAAAGATTCTTGCCAACAGATGACCGCCGAAGAAGGTTAAGAAAAACATTGTGACCCCGAACGCGAGGGAAACGAGAGAAGCAAGGAATAGTGCTTGTTTTGCGCGTTCGGGATTTCTGTTTCCGATATTTTGGGCTACGAAAGCGGACAAAGCCGACAAAAAGGACATCGGTACGATCGACAGGAAGACGAACAACTTTTCGGCGATGCCGATGCTTGCCGATTGCGTAAGACCCAGCGTGTTGACGATTGCGGTAATGATCAGAAAGGAGATGCAGACCAAAAAGTCCTGCAAGGCGATCGGAGCGCCGACCGAAAGGATTTGTTTGATAACGCCCGCCGCGCGGAAGCCGTCTTTGGTGACGGGGAATGGCAGGGGGTGCTTTTTGAGATACAGGAGCGAAAATACAACGCTCGATGCCTGCGCAATCACGGTGGCAAGTGCCGCACCCGCCGCGTCCATGTGGAAAACGGCGACAAACAGGAGATCGAGTACAATATTGATCACGCACGCAACGGCAACAAACAAGAAGGGGCTTTTGGAGTTTCCGATGCCTCTGAAAATACCGCTGAAAGCGTTGTAAGCCGTGATAAAAACCATGCCGGCGCCGCAGATTCGGATATAGGCGATTGTTTGCGGAACGGCTTCGGCAGGGGCTTGCAGCACCTTTGCCAAGGGGCGGGGCAGGGCGATCAGGAGGACGGTCAGTACGACGGCAACGACGGAGAACAGACGAATCACGCCGCACACGACGTTTCCTGCGGTCTTGAGATTTTCGGATCCGATTGCATGTCCGATCAAGACGGTAACGCCCATCGTCAGACCCGTAACGATGGCGGTGACGGCAACCATCAGCTGGCTGCCCGTTGCGACGGCGGAAACGCTTGCGGTACTGCCGAACTGACCGACGACGATCAGATCGACCGCGCCGTACAGTGCCTGCAACAGAAGAGACAGCATCAGCGGGACGGCAAAGCGGATCAAAGGGGATAAGATTTTTCCTTCCAGAAATTGATTGTTCAATTTTTAGCTCCGTGCAAGATCTTTCCTCAAAAGCCTACCGCAAATCGTCAAAAAAGTCAACGGAAACGCGCGGGAAGTAAGCCTTTGTCGCCCAATGCGGTAATCCGTCGGATCGGGCGGAAGGCGCGGCACGGAGCAATTACGATCGAGCGGTTTGTGACGGCGTTACAGATCAAATCCGAAAAATTTCAATATAATATATCAGCATCGAAGTTACGGGAGGTTTTATGGCAAAAAGACAGGCTGAAATCGATCGCGATCGCTGCGTCGCGTGCGGGGCTTGCTGTAAGGTATGCCCGCGTGAAGCGCTGACGATTTTTAAAGGATGTTACGCCGTTGTCGACGGCGTGCGCTGTGTGGGGTGCCGAAAATGTGCGGCGGTTTGTCCCGCTTCCGCTGTGATCATACGGGAGGGAAGCCGATGAACAAAGCGATCCGAAGATTTAAGTGGTACGACTTCTTGTGGATTTGGTCCATCGTATATTTTGCGTTGGGGTTTTTTAATATAATGTTTGCTTGGCTCGGGATGATCGACTTTTTGGTGCCGATCGTCATTGCCGCAATTAAGGGGGACAAATTCTTTTGCAACAAACTGTGCGGCAGGGGACAGCTGCTTCATCATATCGGAACGACTTGCAAATGTTCGCGCAATAAGCCTACGCCCCGCTGGATGGTGTCCAAATGGTTCCGATACGGCTTTTTGATTTTCTTTCTTGCAATGTTCGGGGTGATGGTGTTTCAGACTTGGATGGTCGCTTCGGGGGCCGCTTCTCTGAAGGAAGCCGTGCGGCTTCTCTGGGCATTTGACGTGCCGTGGGGGTGGACTTATCGGGGCGGCGTCCTGCCCGACTGGGTGGCGCAGTTTGCGTTCGGATTTTACAGCATAATGTTGACGTCGACGCTGATCGGACTGGTTGTTACGGTTCTGTTCAAACCGCGGAGTTGGTGCGTATTCTGTCCGATGGGGACGATGACGCAACTGATCTGTCGGTTGCGCAACAGAAGCGCGCTCAAGCGTGCCGAAGCATCGGACGGAGCGGAAGCCGTTCCGGAAGGCGCAAAGGACGCTGTGACGGGAAGCGATACGGAAGCTTCCTCCGACCAAGACGCGATACAACCGATTCGACAAGAGAGTGCGGAACAATCATAGACGGAGCGATACCATGAAGAAAATTTTGATTATACTGTTGATCTTGGCGGCGATTGCCGTAGCAATTTACTTTTTGATCGGATTCAGACAAAAGGGATATGTCAAAATCAGCGCCGAGCAGGCGCACCAAATTATGACGTCCGGGGAGGACTACATTCTCCTCGACGTCCGTACGCCCGAAGAATACGCCGAGCGGCATATCCCGGGTGCCGTTCTGATCCCCGATTACGAGCTGAAAAGCCGGGCAGAGCGTGAATTGCCCGACAAAGACCGCCTGATTTTGGTCTATTGTCGCAGCGGCAACCGCAGCCAAAAGGCAGCCAACGCATTGCTGAAGATGGGCTATACCAATGTGAAAGATTTCGGCGGGATTATCGATTGGCCGTTTGAAACCGAGCGTTCGTCGTGAGCAAGGCAATAGGCGTCCGCATACCGAACGGGCGGGATTAAGCCGTCAGCGTTCGGAACAAAGCAATCTCGGCAACCACCGCAACCGCCGTCGAAAGCAGGGCAAACAGCGGAAAGCATACGACAAAATACCAATGGCGGGTTTTGTGTCGGTAGCGGAACATTGCAATCGTACTGCCCGCTCCGCCGAAGAAAAAGGCAACCGCAAACAAAATCGCTTCCGGGATCCTGCGTGTTCCCCGCCGCGCGCGGCGTTTATCCGAGCGCATCAGGAAAAATCCGATCAGATTCATCACGGCAAACAGTACGGGGATTACGAGGAGCTTCACAAGCATTGTTTTAAGATTCCTTTTCGCCGCAAAGGGAGGGCGTTCTCGTCGATGTATCGATATTATACCCCGCAGGATGCAAGCAGGCAACATAAACCGCATCGATCGCTTGAAAAAAAGTGCGATTCGTGCTAATCTGAATCATATCAGATCCCGAACCGAGAGGCAAACATGCAATTTAAAATCGTTCACCACAATCACAACGTCAGCAATCTCGAAGCATCTTTGCGGTTTTACAAAGAGGCGCTCGGGCTGGAAGAATCCCGTCGCAAGACCGCGGAGGACTTTGTCATCGTATTTTTGAAAAATGAGCACAGCGAGTTTGAAGTCGAACTGACCTGGCTGAAAGACCATCCGCAAGCATACGATCTCGGGGAATGTGAGTTTCATCTTGCGTTCCGGGTGGACGACTTCGAAGGTGCTTATGCAAAACATCGCGAAATGGGGTGCATTTGTTACGAAAACAAAAAGATGGGGATTTACTTCATCTCCGATCCCGACGGCTATTGGATCGAGATAATTCCCGCCGTCAAACAATAAGGCTGCTTCGACAATCGGTCGTCGTAAAAAAGGAATCCCGAAGCGGGATTCCTTTTTGATTGATCGGGAAACAAACGGATTTCGATTATTTGACGGTAGCGCCGAAGGGCATCAGCGCGAGCCGCGCAAACTTGAAGCACTGTTTGCCGAAGGGGATGCCGATAATGGTGATGCACCAGAATAATCCCGCCAGCAAAAATCCGAGGCAGAGTTCCAAGCCGCCGAAGATAATCCATATAATATTCAGAATTGCATGTTTTCCGAACTCACAATCGACGTCTTTTCCGAAGGGCCAGAACATCAGTCCCGCCAGTTTGAAGCACTGCTTACCGAAGGGGATCCCGATGATGGTGATACACCAGATCAATCCCAGGAAGGCATAAGCAAGCCCCGTCCAGAATCCCGTCAGCAAAAACCACAAAATGTTTCCGAGTGTTTTCATAGTCTGTTTTCCTCCTGTCAGAATAAATATAGTATATGAAAAAAGATCGATTTTGTAAAGATGCCAAAAAAGCAATGTCGAAAATCGTCGAAAATTTTCCAAAATATTGGGAAAAACAGTTGCCTTGCAGGGAGCAAGGTGCTAAGATATAAATAAGGAAAATTATGTGATACGCGATAAGGGGGAAATTTACTTATCCGTTTTTACTGTTTTCCTTTCTGCTGACACAAAAATATAAACGATCGGAAGATCGGCAGGAGGGACGATTATGAATTTCGCCAAAAGATTTTTTGGGGTTGCGTTGTTGATTGTCGCAGTGATGATGTTTTGCATCGGATTGAGCGCCTGTGTCCAATCGGGCAGCCCGTCCGAGGAGCAAGTGCCTACCGCAAAAACGGTAGAAATCGCAAGCGTAAAAGGCTATCCCGACGCCGAAATCGACAATACGGTCAGGACGTTGACGATTGCCGTGTCCGAAGGGATTGATACGTTTGATCCCGACAGCATCGTCTTCAAGAACGACGCATTGATTTCGGTATTTGTATATGCCGATCAGCGTCTGACGCGCCCGATTACGGGGGATGTGGCACTGAAGGAGGGCAAAAACGTTTTTTATCTTTCCGCCTTTCATGCGGATGCCGCATCGCAGAAAAAAACGTTTACCGTCACGGTCAACCGCGCCGCACATGTCCATGTAATGGGAGAATGGGAGCATAAACACGACCCGACCTGTACGGCAGGAGGACTCCGTCAGCGGCAATGTGTATGCGGATATATCGAATCAGAGGTGATCCCAGCTTTGGGGCACGATCTCGATGACGGCGTCGTGACCGAAGAGCCGACCTGCACCGAAGAAGGACTCAAAACGTATACCTGCCAACGGGAAGGATGCGGTTATACCGAGACGGAGAAAATTTTGCCCCAAGATTGCAAGGAAGAATAGAAGTTTGATCTTTGGCGACAAACAATGATGTAATCAGTAGCCTTTGCTACAATATAGAAAAAGAGGGAAGCAAAAGCTTTCCTCTTTTTGCAAACGGGTGAATTATACGTTCGAGTGCAATCCTTCAGTCACAAAAAAGAAGCTAAGAGAAATTTGGTTTTAAGAAAATAGCGACAAAAGGGATCTCAATTTGATTTCGATTGTGCCGAAAAACGCTTTGCAGTATAACTTGAAACGTTGATTTTATATACGACGGTGTTTTGCAAAGTCGTGGGTCGGAATGTACATGTGTCGATTCCGTAATGCTGCAGAAGCAGAATCAATAAGTGTTCTTTTTCTTCTTCCGATGCTTTTTCAATATAACCTTGTCCGATCACGCTTTCGTATGCAAAACTTGCCGTACACCCTTCTTTGCCGCTCGGCAAAATCAGGTCGTGCGAGCAGTCGACCTCAAACGTAACGCGATTATCGTTTCGGATGACGGCATGTTTTGCGCCCTCTGTTGCCCCGTGGAAAAACAAAGTAAGTTGTGAGTCGTAGCAATAATATCCGAAGTTGACCGGAATGACGTAGGGGAAATCTCCGTTGTTCAATGCAATCCGCAATACCTTCGATTTGTCGAGGATTGCTTTAATCTCCGCGAAGTCGGTGATTTCTCGGTCTTTTCTTCTCATATCAAACCTCCGATGCCGTTACGTTCGTATGTTGTATCGATCATATCATAAATTTCGGAAAAATCCTATTCAAATAATCATTATTATTTTCTTCGCCAATC
>DVOH01000007.1 GCA_018713745.1 Candidatus Stercoripulliclostridium merdipullorum
TATACAGCCAAATGGGAAATTGTGCCTGAAATGGCAAACTTTAATTTTAATTCTACTACTACGGATTGCATCATTACGGGAATAATAGATAAAACTAGCACTAAAATTATCGTTCCCTATTATGTAACATCTATTTCAAAAGGTGCGTTCGGCGGCTGCGATAATCTAAAAAGCATTACTTTGCCGTTTGTAGGGGAAATGAAAAATGCAAGAGAAAATAATTTTTTCGGATATGTATTCGGCGCAGATTCTTCCGAGTCTCATTCTAAATATGTTCCTTCTTCATTAGAAACAGCAGTTATAACAGGTGAATCCAATATTGGAAATAATGCGTTCAAGTTTTGTGATAGTTTAATAAACATAATATTATCCGATGGTATAAAAAGTATTGGAGAATATTCATTTTCTTGTTGTAGAAGTTTAGTTCATATAAAAATTCCCGATAGTGTAACATCCATTGGATATGGGGCATTTAACGAGTGTAACAGTATTACTGATATAAATATACCTGAAAAAATATCAAAATTTAGCCCTTTCTTGTTCAACAACTGCAGTAAACTAACGAGAATAATGATACCGGAGGGTGTGACAAGTATCGGTGATTATGCATTTTCTGGCTGTAGTAGTTTAACACATGTTAAAATTCCTAATGGTGTAACAAATATCTGCACGTCTACTTTTTTGAAATGCAGTAGTTTAACGAGCATAACTATACCGAAAGGGTTAAAAAGTATTGGAGGGTATGCGTTCTCAGGATGTAGTAGTTTAGAGGAGATTAAAATTCCAGATGATGTAACCAGCATTGAAAAATTCACATTTTCTGGATGCAAAAATTTGACGAACATAACGATACCGGAGAGAGTAACATTGATCGGAGAATGTGCGTTCTCAGGATGTAGTAGTTTGACAAGCATTACGATACCAAACGGAGTAAAAAGTATCGGCAATTCTGCGTTTTCTAAATGCGACAACCTAACAAGTATCGCCTTGCCGTTTTTGGGGGCAACAAAGGATGGAGTGGAGAATACACATTTCGGCTTTATTTTTGGTGCAGTATCTTCTAATTATAATGACCAATATGTACCAAAATCATTAAAAGAAGTTATTATAACAGCAAGTACGGGCATTGGTGAATTTGCTTTTTTAAATTGTGGTGGTTTAGTAAGCGTAATTATGCCGGACAGCGTAACAAGTATCGGTGCGTGTGCCTTTAAATCTTGCCATAGTTTAGTGAATGTAAAAATTCCAGATGGTGTTATCAGTATTGAACGTGAGACATTTCATTCTTGCTCTGAATTAATAAATGTGACGATACCGAACAGTGTGACGAGCATTGATGATTATGCATTTTGGAATTGTGAATCCCTTACAAATATTGTCATACCTAAAAGTGTGACTACTATAGGTAGAAGCGCATTTAATTTGAATACTGTTGATCATAGTTTAAAAGAAATTTATTATAAAGGTACTGCAGAAGATTGGGAGAAAATATCAATTGGGTCTTATAATGACGCAATTACTTCCGCTGTACGCTATTATTACAGTGGAACTGAACCTAAAAGCGGATCTGATGAGACGGGCTATGACGGTAAATATTGGCACTATATAAATGGCGAAATTATAATTTGGGTGAAAGAAAATTAAATATATCTTCGGTTATAAAAGGATTGGGTAAATTAGAATGGAAAAGCTTATTGTGTTAGCCGGGTGGCAAAACTCTGGGAAAACCACAACTTTAAACAATGTAATTAAAAAGTTGCTTTCTGACAAGTACGCTGGAAAGCAATATGAGGTCTTATGTGGAGATAATGTTTTTTGGAATACGACCGACAGTGGCGCAATGATTATCGATGATGAAATTGGCATAGTTACTTATGGTGACAAAAAATCCGAAACCGACAAAATATTCAAAATTCTCAAAGAAAAAGGTTGTCGGATATTAATTTGTTGTTGTCATGTAGCAAACAAGTGTAACGGAACATTTAAGAGCGTTCACGAATTCATCGGGGATTTGGATTTAACACAAACGATGGTTTACCCTTTTTTTAAAAACTGCTTATCTTATCATGGGAAAGAAATTGAAGATTTAGAAAATGAAATGATGGCTGATATTATTGTTTCATTAGTGTAGTCTAGCAATATATTGATTTTATCATATATGAAGAATAGAATATATTGAAAAGATGAGTAAAATAGTATATAAAAATTTTTTAGCGAAAAAATGGTTTGCACATATTGATACGCTGATTTTTATACTGAATGTTTATTAAATATAATATAATAGTTATAATAGATAATATTTATAAAAATTAAAGACTTTGGCACCATGGCGTGTGCTTGGCATAGACAAGTGGCGTCGCTTCGCTCCGCCAGACAAGCACACGCCGTAACACAAACTAAAAGACTAAACGGAAAAAGAGAGCGAAGCGGAGTTTCGCGCTGAACCGCTTGCGAAATCTTCCGCTTTTTCGCTCTCTCGTATTTTTCCTTGATATAGCCTTATTATTTCGTGATACAGTGCTTTGCTTGTAATTCTCCGAACATTGCCTTTCGTGGGCATATTGTCGCATACGCCTCGGGAAAGTAAACGGTCGTAAAATCCTTGCGTAAACGTCTGAATGAAAGGACACTAAAGCAAGGATTTTTCTTTTGCCCGCTGACTTTCCCAAACAGATAGTAAAGATATTTTCCTTTTACCGCCCTATGCTTCCTTTTACCTGCCGAAAGGCAAGTAAATTTCGGAGGTAAAAGAAAAATGGAACAAAAGAAAGCAATAAGAGATTACAAGGTATTGACGGAGAAAATATCTTCCGACAATGTGGCAGAGATGGCAGAACTTATTGCAATGCGTGAGACCAGAGCTTTCATAGGATTTATGGGATATCATGCAGAGAAAGCACACAAACAACTCCGTCGTGACATCTTCGGTAAAAATGAGCCCGGATATACCATTTCAGAAAATTACGAACTTGTTCAAAACGTGGCATTGTTCTTGTGTAGTCATTACGGAGAATATCTGGACGATGTCCTGTACATATCCAAAAGAGGTAAACAGATAACAATAAAAATGGAATGCTATCTCATTATTACGAGAATGTTGGCAGGAGATTACAGAGCCCTGTATAAATACCAAAGTCTTGAAGTTACAAGTGAGAAAACAGAACCCGAATACGAATAACAGACAGACGAAGAACAGGATTATTCGCACTTAGACGAAATTGTGGCTTCTTTGAGCCTTATTGTTGTTCAACATATCCAGTATAACAGATATCTTGAATTCTACGCTATACTTCTTTTGCTTTTGTCCTTTCTTTGCCATAAAAAATGCACCTCCATTAGTGTCTAACTTTTGGGGTGCACTTCACTTGGCGGGTGGATATTTATTTACACTTTTTTTACCGATTTCGAGTGCGATAGAGTTGACAGGAGAAGTATATTTCGATACAATTTTATCGATAAATAAATATCGATTCGGGATGCGGTATGATTCCTCAGATCAAAAACGTCACAATCCCCCAAGCGGCGCTTCAGCGTTTGCCCAACTACCTTAAGTTTCTTCGCTTGCGCGAAGCGGCAGGGGATCGGTATGTTTCGTCCACCGTCATCGCCGAAGGCATGCATCTCAACCCCGTTCAGGTTCGCAAGGACATTGCCATGATCAGCAGTGCTTCCGGCAAACCCAAGACGGGGTTTGTTCTTGTCGATCTCATCCGCGATCTCGAAAAGACCCTCGGCTACACCAACGCCTCCGACGCCGTTCTCGTCGGCGTGGGGAGCCTCGGCAAAGCCTTTTTGACTTATACCGGATTTCATCATTACGGGCTGAATATCGCCGCCGCATTCGATACCGACCCTGCCAAAATCGGGACGGAAATCGGCGGAAAACCCGTTTATTCCGTCGACCGCCTCGAAGAGATCGTGACGCGCGACAAAATCCGGTTGGGGATTATTTCGGTCCCCAAAGCCATGGCGCAATCGGTTGCCGACCGCATGGTGGCTTCGGGCATCAAAGGGATCTGGAATTTTGCCCCCACGCACCTGTCCCTGCCCCAAGACATCGTCGTTCAGAACGAAGATCTTGCCGCCTCGCTTGCCTTTATCAGTATCAAAGTAAGCCAATCGCTTACCCAAAAATAATCTTTTTATCAGGAGTTTACAATGGAAAGAGACTACGTCGTCAACAACGAAGAAACCCTCCACACTCTCGTCCAAACGGTAAAAGCCGCGCAACAGAAGTTTGCAAGCTACACCCAGGAACAAGTGGACAAGATCTTTTTCGAAGCGGCTATGGCTGCCAACAAAATGCGGATTCCGCTTGCCAAGATGGCGGTGGAAGAAACCGGTATGGGTATTGTCGAAGACAAAGTGATCAAAAACCACTATGCTTCGGAATACATTTACAATGCTTATAAAGATACCAAAACCTGCGGCGTAATCGAACGTGACGAAGGATTCGGACTGACCAAGATCGCCGAACCCGTCGGTCTGCTTGCCGCCGTCGTGCCGACGACCAACCCGACGTCGACCGCGATTTTCAAGGCGTTGATCGCACTGAAGACCCGTAACGGCTTGATTTTCTCGCCCCATCCCCGTGCAAAGAAAAGCACGATTGCCGCGGCAAAAATCGTTCTGGACGCTGCCGTCAAAGCGGGCGCGCCCGAAAACATCATCGGCTGGATCGACGAACCCAGCGTACCCCTTTCCAATATGATCATGAAAGAAGCCGATCTGATTCTTGCAACGGGCGGCCCCGGCATGGTCAAAGCGGCTTACAGCTCCGGCAAACCCGCCGTCGGCGTCGGCGCGGGCAACACGCCTGCCATCATCGACAGCTCGGCAGACATCAAAACCGCAGCTTCGAGCATTCTGCTGTCCAAGACCTTCGACAACGGTATGATCTGCGCTTCGGAGCAGTCCGTTATCGTACTCAAAGACGTTTATGACGCGTTCAAAAAGGAATTTGTAGCGCGCGGCGCGTATATTCTTGATGAAGAACAAACCGAAAAGGTGCGCAAAACGATCATCATCAACGGCGCGCTCAACGCCAAAATCGTCGGACAACCCGCTTACAAGATCGCCGAACTCAGCGGAATCAAAGTTCCCGAAACCGCAAAGATTCTGGTCGGCGAAGTCGAAAGCGTCGATCTCAGCGAAGAATTCGCACACGAAAAACTTTCTCCCGTCCTTGCCATGTACAAGGCCGAAGATTTCACCGACGCCGTGCAGAAAGCCGAACAGCTGATCGAAGACGGCGGACTCGGACATACTTCTTCTCTCTACATCAACGTTGAGACCGGCAAAGAGAAAATTGCTCAGTTCACTGCCGCGATGAAGACCTGCCGTATCCTGATCAACACGCCTTCTTCGCAGGGCGGGATCGGCGACCTTTACAACTTCCGGCTCAAGCCCAGCCTGACCCTCGGTTGCGGCTCGTGGGGCGGCAACAGCGTCAGCGAAAACGTCGGCGTCAAACATCTGATCAATATCAAAACCGTAGCGGAGAGGAAAGAAAATATGTTGTGGTTCAGAGCACCCGAAAAAGTTTACTTCAAGAGAGGCTGCCTCGGCGTCGCTCTCAAAGAACTCAAAGACGTCATGGGCAAGAAGAAAGCCTTCATCGTCACCGACGGCTTCCTTTATAAGAGCGGATTCACCAAGATGATCACCGACAAGCTCGACGATATGGGCATCCGTCATACGACGTTCTTCAACGTCGCGCCCGATCCCACGCTTGCTTGCGCGCTCGAAGGCGCCAAAGCGATGCGCGAATTCGAACCCGACGTCATCATCGCCATCGGCGGCGGTTCGGCAATGGATGCCGGCAAGATCATGTGGGTGCTGTACGAACATCCCGAAATCGACTTCCAAGATCTTGCAATGCGCTTCATGGACATCCGCAAGCGTGTATACACCTTCCCGCACATGGGTGACAAAGCATACTTCATCGCGGTAGCGACGACGGCAGGTACCGGTTCGGAAGTAACGCCGTTTGCCGTTATCACCGACGAAAAGACGGGCACCAAATATCCGCTTGCCGACTACGAACTCCTGCCCGATATGGCGATTGTCGACGCCGACTTGATGATGAACATCCCCAAGGGACTGACCAGCGCATCGGGTATCGACGCTTTGACGCACGCCCTCGAAGCCATCGCTTCGATGCTGGCGACCGACTATACCAACGGCATTGCGATGCAGGCGATCAAACTGATCTTCGAATATCTGCCGCGTGCATACAAACTGGGCGGACACGACGCCGAAGCGCGCGAAGCCATGGCAAACGCAAGCTGTATGGCAGGTATGGCATTTGCCAACGCCTTCCTCGGCGTATGCCACTCGATGGCGCACAAACTCGGCAGCTATCATCATCTGCCCCACGGCGTAGCCAACGCGCTGATGATCGACGAAGTCATCCGCTTTAACGCAACCGACGTACCCGCCAAGATGGGAACCTTCCCGCAGTACAAATATCCCGAATGCGGTAAGCGTTACGCCGAGATCGCCAACTATCTCGGACTGGGCGGCAAGACCGAAAAGGACAAAGTCGAAAAACTGATTGCCAAGATCGACGAACTCAAAGAAGAAATCGGACTGCCCAAGACGATCCGGGAAGCGGGCGTCAAAGAAGAAGACTTCCTTGCTAACCTTGATCAAATGGTCGAAGACGCCTTCGACGATCAGTGCACGGGCGCCAATCCGCGCTACCCGCTGATGAAAGAAATCAAAGCTATGTACCTGAAAGCCTACTACGGCAAATAATAGGGAGGTAACCAATTATGGCATTCAAACTTGACACCGTTATCGCAAAGAGAACCCACAAGACCATCTACAAAGAAGGGGAATTCGTGATCAAAGTTTTTGACGAGACCTTCCCGAAGTCGGACATCCTCAACGAAGCGCTCAATCAGGCGCGCGTCGAGGAAACGGGGCTTCCCATCCCGAAGATTCACGACGTTATGAAGCTGGACGACGGCAGATGGGCGATCGTGCAGGACTACATCGCGGGTCCGACGCTCCAGGAACTGATGGACAAGAACCCCGACAAAACGGACGAATATCTCGATCGGTTTGTTGACATTCAGCTGAATATGCACGGCAAAAAGGCGCCGTTGCTCAACAAGCTGAAAGACAAGATGGATCGCAAGATCAACGAAACGACGCTGGACGCCACCACGCGTTACGAACTGCATATGCGTCTCGGCGGCATGCCCAAGCACACCAAACTCTGCCACGGCGACTTCAACCCCAGCAACATCATTGTCGGGGATGACGGTGTCGACTATATCATCGACTGGTCGCACGCCACGCAGGGCAACGCTTCGGCGGACGCGGCGCGCACCTACCTGCTGTTCAAACTGGCAGGCAAGGACGATCTTGCCGAGAGCTATATGAAAAAATTCTGTCAGAAGTCCGACACCGCGCGTCAGTACGTTGACAAATGGCTTCCGATCGTCGCGGCTTCGCAGTCGGTCAAAGGCAAACCCGAAGAACGCGAATTCCTGCTCCGCTGGGCAAACGTCGTCGACTTCGAATAAGAAATAAGAGGTTTTGTATGAAGATATCGGTCTGTGTCGGAAGTTCCTGCCACCTCAAAGGCAGCTATGACGTTATCGAAGAGTTCAAGAAAGTGATCAAAAAGTACGACGTCGAAGACGTGGTCGAACTGCAGGCGAGTTTCTGCCTCGGACATTGCGCCGAAGGCGTCACCGTCAAAGCCGATGACCAATTTTTGTTCAACGTCAACCGTGACAACGTAGAAGACGTCTTCGTCGCCGAAATCTATCCTAAGGTGAGGTAACGATTTCGATGTCGCGATATCTCGATTTCAAAAAGGCACAGTGCAAGGATTGCTACAAATGCCTGCGCGAGTGCCCCGTCAAAGCCATCGATGTCAAAGAGCATCAGGCAAAAATTATTGACGACCGTTGCATTTTGTGCGGCAGATGTACCCACGTCTGCCCGCAAAATGCCAAAAAGGTTCATTCCGACCGCGACCGCGTTGCCGCTTTGTTGCAAGCGGGCGACTGCGTCGCGAGCGTTGCGCCGTCCTTTATCTCGTCGTTCGGGGTAGAGGATTTTTCGGTGTTCAAACTTGCACTCGGCAAACTCGGTTTCCGCGACGCCGAAGAGACGGCGGTCGGCGCGAAGGTTGTCGTCGGCGAATACCGGAAGCTCCTGGAGAGCGGCAAGTATCCCAATCTGATCACATCGAGCTGTCCTGCGGTCAACCGTATGATTCAGCTGTACTACCCGAAGGCGTTGCCGTTTTTGGCGCCCGTCGATTCTCCGATGCTTGCGCACGCCAAAATCCTGAAGCAAACCCACCCCGGTCAAAAAATCGTCTTTATCGGACCCTGCATCGCCAAAAAGCAGGAAGCCGACGAGTCGGGACTGGTCGACGGCGCGTTGACTTTTGAAGATCTCAAAGAAATGTTTGCCGAAAAGGGTGTTCACCTTGACGAAATCGTCAACGTGCGCTTTGCCGAGGGGGGCGAGTCCAACCGCGCCCGGTTTTTCCCGATCAGCAGAGGGATTATCAAGAGTTTTGACAAAATGCCCGAAGGGTACGAGTATGTCGCCGTTGACGGCGTCAAGCGGTGTGCGGACGTGCTCGGCGGGATCGATAAGATCAAAGGTGTTTTTCTCGAAATCAATGCCTGCGAATACGCCTGCGTCAACGGGCCGTGTTCGCTGACGCCCGAAGGGGGTGCGCTTTCTGCCAACGCCGCCATCCGCCGTTATGTGGCAAAGGATCTTGCGGCGCCGTCTTCCAAACCGTTGCCGTCGTACGAAGGCATCGATTTTCATCGGGCATATCCCCGTATGCGCCCCGGTTCGTTTATCGTGACCGAACGCGACATCCGTGAGATTCTTGCCAAAACCGGCAAGATGAAACCCGAGGATGAGCTGAACTGCGGCGCTTGCGGTTACAATACCTGCCGCGAAAAGGCGTGGGCGGTCGCCAACGGCTATGCCGACATCGATATCTGTCTGCCGTATATGCGCGAACGGGCGGAGTCGATGAGTTACGAGATTATTCACAACAGTCCCAACGGGATCGTCGTCGCAGACAACGATCTTAAGATCATCGACGCCAACCGCAAGGCGGGCGAACTGTTCGGCTTCGAAACCGAAGAAGTCATCGGCAAGCCGATGATCGACGTCATGGATCCCACCGAATTTCTGCTTGCCGTCGAAAGCGACAAGAGTCGCACGATGCAGTTTGAAATCGCAAAGACAGGCAAGCACGTCGACATGACGGTGTTGCCGCTCAAAGGGCATAAGGTGGTCTTCGGCGTACTGAAAGATATTACCGCCAGCGTCGATTACAACGAAAAACTCGACGCCATGCGCATCGAAACGCTCGAAACGACGGACGCCGTCATCAAAAAGCAGATGCGCGTCGCGCAGGAAATCGCCTCTTTGCTCGGGGAAACGACGGCGGAAACCAAAGTCGCATTGCTCAAACTCAAAGGGGTATTGTCCGGGAAGGACGAGGGACGGGAATGAGCAGATTCTTTCTGGAAAGCGGCTATACTTCCCTCAACAAAGCCAAGGAAGAGCTGTGCGGCGACCGCGTCGAAGCGACGGTCAAAGGTCGCTATACGACACTTGTGCTTGCCGACGGACTGGGCAGCGGCGTCAAAGCCAACATCTTGTCGACGCTGAGCTCCAAGATTCTCTGCACGATGGTCAGCGAAAACATTCCGATGCGCGACTGCATCGAAACGCTGATCGGTTCTCTGCCCGTTTGCAAAGTACGGGGGGTGGCATACAGTACGTTTTCGGTCGTTCACGTCAACGACGAGGGCGTGGGAACGCTGTTTGAGTTTGACAACCCCCAGGCAATCTACATACACGGCAACAAGTGCACCGATCTTAAGCGCGAAGAGCTGACGATTCTCGGCAAAAAAGTTTACAGAAGCGATCTCCGGATGGAAGAAAACGACGTCGTCGTCTTGATGAGCGACGGCGCGATTCACGCGGGGATCGGTATGATACTCAATTTCGGATGGGAGCGCAAGGAGATCAAAGAGTATCTCGACCGCGCCGTCAAACCCGATATGAGCGCGCGATGCGTCGCGTGTCTTCTGGCGTCGGCTTGCAACGATCTGTACCTCGATAAACCCGGGGACGATACGACGATTGCCGCCATCAAAGCACGCAGACCTCAGCCCGTCAGTATTATGGTAGGGCCTCCCGTCGACAAAGAAAAAGACGACTTTTACGTCGCCAAGTTCATGGCGACCGAAGGCAAAAAGGTGGTGTGCGGCGGAACCAGCTCGCAGATCGTCGCGCGCTATCTCGGCAAAGAGCTGATCACCAAGTTCGATTTCCCCGACAAGGACGTCCCGCCCATCGGGATGATCGAGGGGATCGATCTGACCACCGAAGGGGTGTTGACGCTTCGCAAGCTCCTCGGTTACAGCGAAAAATATCTCGACGTCAACGATCTGACGCCCAAGTGCTTCCGTAAGCAGGACGGTGCGTCGCTGCTTGCCGACATGCTGTTCGAGCAGGCGACCGAAGTGACGTTTTTTGTCGGGCAAAGCGTCAACGTTGCCCACCAAGGCTTGCCCATCGATACGACAATGAAGCTCAAGCTGATCGAACGCCTGAGTCACAACCTCAAAAAAATGGGCAAGAAGGTAACCGTTTATTACGATTAAGGAGACCGGATGAAACTTTTTGTAGCTTCCGACTTGCACGGATCGCTGGAGCACGCACGGCAGACCGTCCGCCGCTTCGAGGCAGAGGGCGCCGATCGACTGATACTTTTGGGCGATCTTTATTATCAGGGGATCCGCAACATGACGCCTGCGGCTTACGAGCCGATGGAGGTTGCGCGCATCCTGAACGGGATGAACGACCGACTGCTGGTCACGCGCGGCAACTGCGATTCCGACGTCGATCGGACGGTGTCGGACTTTGCGTTTGCCGATTATATCGAATATATGACGCCGGGCGGGAAGATCATCGGATTTCAGCACGGCGACCGTTACAACATCGACTGTCCGCCCAAAGGCAAGGTCGACGCTTTGCTGTACGGGCATTATCATACGGGATTTTTGCGGCGCAAAGACGGCGTGCTTTATGTTAACGTCGGTTCGGTCGCGATGCCCAAAGGCGGGACGCCCCGCAGTTATGTTTTGATCGAGAACGAGACCGTTATTCTTAAGACCCTGGAAGGGGAAGAAATCGGTCGGGAGGAAATATAAGCGATGCGCCTGTTTGATACGCATATTCAAGAACTCAAATACGAAGTCATCAAAGAATTGATCAAAAGCTACGACAATCAGACCCTGGACGTTGCCTACCGCGATATCCCCAAAATCATCGTGCCGGGGCCCGAAGCCAAGATGCGTTGCTGTATATATAAGGAACGCGCGATTTTGCAAGAGCGGATCCGCCTTGCGATGGGCGGGGACAAAGACAATCCCACCGCAGTCGAAGTCATCGACATTGCCTGCGACGAGTGTCCCGCCGAAGGAATCTTCGTCACGCCTGCCTGCCGGGGATGCCTTGCCCACCGCTGTAAAGACGCTTGTCCCAAGGACGCGATCAGCATCGTCAACCACCGCGCCGTCGTCGACAAAGAGAAGTGTATCGAGTGCGGCAAGTGCGTTGCGGCATGTCCCTACAACGCGATTATCAAACAGCAAAGACCCTGTATCGTCAGCTGTAAAGCGGGGGCAATCAGCCTGGACGAAAATAAAAAAGCGGTGATCAACCGCAACAAATGCATTTCGTGCGGCGCCTGTGTGTATCAATGTCCCTTCGGCGCGATCAGCGACAAGTCGATGATTCTCGAAGTTCTCGATCTTCTCAAAGCATCCGATCACTCCAAAAACTATCGCGTATATGCCGTTATCGCACCGAGCATTGTCAGCCAGTTCAAGTACGCCAAGATCGAGCAGGTCGTGACGGGAATTATGCAACTCGGTTTCCACCAGGTCGTCGAAGCGGCACTGGGCGCCGATATCTGCCTGTATAAGGAAGTCCATGAGTTCGCCGAAAAGGGGACGCTGACGACTTCGTGTTGCCCTGCGTTCGTCATGTACGTCGAAAAAAACTTCCCCGAACTCAAACCGTATATTTCGTCTTCGCTGTCGCCGATGTGTCAAGCGGCACTGCTGATCAAAAAGAGCGATCCCACGGCAAAGGTCGTATTCATCGGACCATGCTCTGCCAAAAAGGTGGAGTACAAATTGGAAAAAACGATGGGCGCCATCGACTCGGTTCTGTCGTTCGAAGAGCTGCAGGCGTTTTTGGACGCGCGCGGCATCGACGCGGCAACGCTCCCCGAAACCGCACTGGACAATGCAAGCTATTACGGCAGAATTTTTGCCAAGGCGGGCGGCATTACGCAGGGGATCGTCCATATCGCCAAAGAGCAGGGAGTGGAGGGACTCAACCCCATCTCGATGAACGGGATCGATCAGATCAAAGTCAACATGCTTAAACTGAAACTGAAACGTGCCGAACACAACTTCTTCGAAGGGATGGCATGCGAGGGCGGTTGTATCAACGGCGCGCTTTGCCTGAACCACGGTCCCAAGAACGCCCTCGACGTCGACAAGTACGGCAACGAAGCCCGCGAAAAGACGATCGAGAACTCGGTTAAACTCTTCAAACTCTGATCGTTCCGTCGACGCTTCACGCAAGGAATGCCGCTCCGCAAGGAGCGGTTTTTTTGGAAAGGCGCCGTTCGGATACAACTGTCGCCAATGTGTCCGTTATGTGATCGAATTTTGAAAATCCGTCGACAAAATTGTCGATATCCGTTTGCCTTGCCCGCGCGGGCTGTGCTATAATACAAATATCTTTTTTCGAATACTCAGGAGGTATCCACAATGAGCAACAACCAAAAAGGCTCTTTTGCGGCGAAGCTGGACAACTTCTTTGGCATCACCAAAGCCGGCTCCACCATCAAGACCGAAGTGATTGCCGGTGTGACCACGTTTATGACGATGTGTTACATCCTGATGGTCAATGCCGGTATGTTCGGCGATCCGTTCGGAACGGGCGATCAGGTTCTCGGCGTCAGCTACGGCGCAATCTACATCGCCACCGGTATCGCCGCCATCGTCGGCACCGTGCTGATGGGCTTGCTGTCCAAACTCCCCTTCGCCCAAGCAAGCGGTATGGGACTTAACGCGTTCTTCGTCTATACCGTATGTGTTACGACGGGGCTTTCTTATGCCGCGGCATTGGTCGTCGTTCTGATCTCGGGTATCGTGTTCCTTACGCTTACGATCTTCGGCGTTCGCGAAAAGATCTTCAAAGCCATTCCCCGTTCGGTCCGTATCGCCATCCCTGCCGGTATCGGTCTGTTCATCGCTTTCATCGGCCTCCAGAATGCAGGCATCGTTGTTAACGACGACTCCACCCTGGTCAACCTCGTTTCGATGAACTTCCTTAAGGACGGCAATCAATGGGGAACCGTTATGCCCGTTCTGGTTACCTTCTTCACCTTTATTCTGATCGCCGTTCTTTCGCAAAAGAAAGTCAAAGGTTCTATTCTTTGGGGTATGCTGATCGGGACGGCAATGTACTACATCCTCGGCGCTTCCGTTCAGGGCTTCTATGACGGTTATGCTTATCTCGGCGAAGCCGACCACTGGAACCCCATCAACGCCTTCAAAGATTTCGGAACGCAGGCTGTCGGTCAGGTCTTTGTCAAAGGCTTTACCGATCTTGCCGGTCAAGAAGTTCTGATGATCATCACCAGCATCCTCGCGTTTGCCATGGTTGATATGTTCGACACCATCGGTACCCTCTACGGCGCTTGCTCCAAGGGCGGCATGCTGGACGAAAACGGCAACGTTCCCAAGATGAAGCAAGCTATGCTTGCCGACTCCATCGCTACCTGCACGGGCGCCATCCTCGGTACCTCGACCGTCACGACGTACGTCGAGTCCTCCGCCGGTGTTGCCGAAGGCGGCAGAACGGGCTTCACCTCGATGGTTGTTGCCGCGCTCTTCCTCATCGCGCTGTTCATCAGCCCCGTTGCCGAACTGATCCCCGGTGCCACCACCGCTGCCGCTCTGATGTATGTCGGCGTTCTGATGCTCTCCGGCGTCAAAGAAATCGACTGGTCTTCCCCCGAAGAAGCCGTTCCCGCTTTCCTGACCCTTGCCATCATGCCTTTCACCTACAACATCAGCTACGGTATCGCGCTCGGTTTGATCAGCCACTGCTTCATCAAACTCTTCCAAGGCAAGATCAAAGACATCCATCCCGTCACGGTGGTTATCGCCGCCCTGTTCATTGCGATGTTCTTCCTGACCCACTAAGCGTCACGATCCAAATCAAAAAGACCGCTTCGGCGGTCTTTTTATTTGTCCTTTTATGACAAAAGCCGCGATTTCGGTCGCGGCTTTTTGCGATCGTCAAAGGGAAAGATCAGTCCGGTACGCTGAGATAGCGTTCGCCCGTATCGGGGAAAAGGGTGACGACGGTTTTGTCGGGATGCTCCGATGCGATTTTGAGGCTTGCGGCAAGAGCGGCGCCTGCCGAAATGCCGATCAGCGTGCCGTAAGTTTTTGCCGCGAATTTTGCCGTTTCAAACGCTTCCCGGGTGGTCACCGTGACGATGCGGTCGATCAGATTGCGGTCGACGTTTGCCGGGATAAAGTTTGCGCCGATCCCCTGGATCCCGTGCGGTCCCGCTTTGCCTTGCGATAAGAGGGGGGACTCCGCCGGTTCGACGGCAACGGTCATAAGTCCGGGGTATACCGCTTTTAAGGCGCGCGATAAGCCCGTCAGCGTGCCGCCGCTCCCCACCGTAACGACAAGATAATCGACGGGACGGTCGAGGTCGGCGACGATTTCACGCGCCGTCGTTTCGACGTGGGCACGGACGTTGTCGGGGTTGTCGAACTGCATGGGGATATATGCCCCCGGGAGCTCCGCGACCAGCTGTTTGGCGCGCAGAACCGCGCCGTTCATCCCTTCCGCGGCGGGCGTCAGAACAAGCTCCGCGCCCAAAAGGCGGAGGAGCTTTTTGCGCTCTTCGCTCATGTTTTCGGGCATGGTCAGGATGACTCGGTAGCCTTTTTGTCTGCCGATATAAGTCAAGCCGATCCCGGTATTGCCGCTGGTCGGCTCGACGATCGTGCCGCCCGGCTTCAGATCGCCGCGCTTCTCCGCGCCTTCGATCATAAACAGTGCCGCGCGGTCTTTGACCGAGTGCAAGGGGTTGAAGTATTCGAGTTTGGCAAAGATATTGCTTTCCCCGAGTTTGAGAAGAGGGGTCTTGCCGACCCCTTCGATGACGGATTTCAGATACATATCGTCTTCCTTTATTTAGTTTGATTGTCGTCTTCGGGCGCGTCTTGCGTTTCGGTCCGATCGACGGCGTTTTGTACTTTTTTGATGAAGCGCGCTTTGAATCCGCCTTGTTTTTTAGCGGGCGCGTCGCCCGATTTTTTGCGGTCACGACGGTAAATCAGCGTGCCTGCAATCAGCGAGATCACCATGCCGACCGTGATCATCGTAGACTGCCCGAGGTCTCTGCCGATGGCAAAGGCAACGATACAAACGACCAGGCAGATGGCAAACGGGATAATCGTCAGTTTGAAGTAGCGCGACAGCAGCACCACGCCCAGTCCGCCGAAAATAGAGGGGATCACGTAAGGCGTCACGGGTTCGAGTACGCGCACGATATCGCTTTGCCACAGCGCGAGGGGGATCAGCCCGATGGCAATGATGACGGTTGTGACGATCGAAGAGACCGAGATCGCAATCGTCGTAATGACTTCTTGCTCTTCCGATCCCTGTTCGGTTTTGAGGATGGTTTGCGCGTTAAGTGCGCAGGGGAGTTTGAGGTTGCTGATATTGCCGGTGATAAAGGACAGATACTGACCTCCCGTTCCGAGCAAGGGGGCATAGCTGACCGCCTCGATCAGTCCGATCGCCATATATCCGACGATAAACAGCGCACAGCCCAGCACGACCTTCCAGTCGGGCATCACGTTTGCCGCGATACAATAGACGACGGGGACAAGGCAGATGACGACGAGGGAAATTGCCGTAAAGATTCTGCCGAGAAAATGGAGAGAATCTTCAAATCCGAGTTGCTTATATTGTTTCATCGCTTCGCCCTCCTAAAATACCAATGCCAGCCCGTAGGCGGATGCCATCGCCCCGAGCATGGTCAGGGGCAAAGCGTAGTTTTCGAGCCACTTCCATTTGAACGCTTTCATCAGCACGCCGCAAAGGATCATGATTGCCGCGCTGATGGCAAGGGTCAGCAGGGTTACATATCCGTTTGCAACCGAAGTCACGCCGTCGCCTGCCGAAATGCGGTTTGCAAAAATCGCTCCGCCGATGATGTAGGAAGCAAGTCCCGCAAGCAATCCGCCGAGCAAAGATCCCGTGATGGTGTCAAGCAGCTTCTTGTTGTTTTTCTGCAGATCTTCCAGCTTGTTTTTGTACTTTCGGTATACAAAAACATTAAACAGGGGACCCGAAATAATACTGATTGTCATAATCACCAAGGCGGTTGCCACCATCTGCGACGTCATTTCGCCCGCGGCGGCGTCGCCGACGGCTTGTTGCATCGCCATGATTTCGTACTGCAAGGCACCGATAACCGTCAGGCGGATCCACGGGATGGCAAGTCCCAAAAACGGCATCATAACGCCGACGCCGATGACGATGGGGATACTCGGCACGATCGAAAAAATTGCGCTGGACGTGATGGCGGTTTTGATTTTTTGACGGCTGAGTCCGATTTCTTTTGCCCTTCGGATGCCTTTGATCAGAAAAACCGTCGACATTGCGATGATGACTGCCGCAATGATGCCGCCGACGATAAATACGATGGTAAAATCCTTTTGCACCTCGGTTCTCCTTATGCTTTTGGCATTATTTTAATACAGAACCGCTGTTTCGTCAAGACCCGAGGCGTATATAAGGATATATGTTTTTTAATATTTAACCGAATAATTTTAGGGTTTTTGCTTGATCTCGCGTATGGCTTATGGTATAATGTTCAAGCATTATCATTAGGAGAGTATTTATGTTATACGATTTATACTTCGGGTTGTCCATTGCGTTTATGGTGATTATGGTACTTCTCGCCATTGCAATGATCGTCATCGTGGTATTGCAGGACGGCAACAACAGCAATCTCGGCGCCATCACCGGCGCAGCCGAATCGTTCTTCGGCAAAAACAAATCCAAAACCTTGGACGCCAAGTTCAAAAGATGGACGATCGGCATCGCGATCGGACTTCTGATCACCAGCATCTTGTATTTTGTGGTGTATCTGCTCCGCAATTCGCTCGGTTGATCGCTCGTTTCCACCATACGGGCTCGGAATTGGCTATAGGTTTATAGCCAATTTTTAATATAGGAGGGTCGGCTTATGATCAAAGTCGTCGCCAACAACAAAAAAGCCTTTCACGACTATTTTATCGAAACGGTTTACGAAGCCGGGATCGAACTGAAAGGTTCCGAAGTCAAGTCGATCCGACTCGGCAACGTCAACCTGAAAGACAGTTACGCCACGATCAAGGACGGCGAAATCTTTTTGGTCGGGGCGCACATTTCGCCTTACAAAATGGGCAGCCACTTCAACCCCGATCCCCGTCGAATGCGGCGGTTGCTGCTCAACCGTTACGAAATCAATAAAATCAGAGGAAAAGTTTACGAAAAAGGCTATACTTTGGTCGTGACCAAACTGTATTTCAAAGAAGCACTGGTCAAGGCGGAGTTGGCTTTGGCAAAAGGAAAGGAAGGGCGGGACAAGCGCCGCGACCTGACCGAGAAGCAACAAAAGCGCGACGTCGAACGCGCCTTAAAAGAAATCAATCGTTAATTGACATAGGAGAACAGCTATGAAACTCGATACCAAATGCGTACAAGCGGGCTACCGCCCCAAAAACGGAGAGCCGCGGACGCTCCCCATCGCCCAAAGCACGACTTTTTTATACGAAACCGCCGAAGAAATGGGCGACCTCTTCGATCTTAAGAAGGAAGGATTTTTCTATACCCGTCTTGCCAATCCCACGTTGGACGCCCTGGAGAAAAAAGTCGCCGCCCTGGACGGCGGCGTGGGCGCAATGGCATGTGCGAGCGGTATGGCGGCAACGACGCTTGCCGTACTCAACGTCTGCAATGCGGGCGACAATATTTTGTCGATGTCGACGATTTACGGCGGAACGTACAATCTTTTCAATGTAACGTTGCCGCGCCTCGGGATCGATTGCCGCTTCTTCCACGGCGACGAAACCGACGCCGAACTCGAAGCAATGATCGACGATCATACCCGCATCATCTTTTTGGAAACGGTTGCAAACCCCGCGATCACCGTTGCCGACTTCGACCGCATCGCGGCGATTGCGGCAAAGTTCGGGATTCTCGTTATGGTGGACAACACCCTCGCGACGCCCGTGATCTGCCGTCCGTTGGAGCACGGTGCCAATATCGTGATTTACAGCTCGACCAAATACCTTGACGGACATGCCGTCGCGCTGGGCGGTATTATTGTGGACGGCGGCAACTTCCGATTTGAAGGCAATCCCCGTTATCCCGCCTTCAACACGCCCGACGCGAGCTATCACGGGCTGGTATTTGCCAAGGATTGCGGCAAATCCGCGTTTATTGTCCGCGCCCGCGTGGTCGGAATGCGCGACATCGGGGCGCAGATGGCGCCGATGAATGCCTTTTTGACCAATCTCGGCATCGAAACGCTGCACCTCAGAATGGTGCGTCACAGCGCAAACGCCCTTGCCGTGGCAAAACTGCTCCGCGACCATCCTGCCGTCGAGTGGGTCAAATACGCAGGGCTTGACACCGATCCCAACTATCCGCGCGCCGTTCGCTACTTCAAAGACGCCATGGCGGGCGGTATGATCAGCTTCGGCATCAAAGGCGGCAGGGCGGCGGCAAGCAAGTTCCAGAAGGCGCTTCGCCTCCTTGCCATCGTAACGCACGTTGCCGACAGCCGCTCCTGCGTTCTGCATCCCGCTTCCACCACGCACCGCCAGCTGTCGGACAGCGACCTGATTGCGGCAGGGATCAGCGACAATCTGATCCGTCTTTCGATCGGCATCGAAGACGCAGAGGACATCGCGGACGACATCCGCAACGCGCTGGAGGAGAGTCAGAAGTAATGCCCATCGTTATTCCCAAAGCCCTTCCCGCCTTCCGGATCCTGAAGGACGAAAACGTGTTCGTCATGCCCAAGCGGCGCGCCGAAATGCAGGACATCCGACCCATCGAAATTGCCGTGGTCAATCTGATGCCCACCAAAATCGAAACGGAGACCCAGCTGATGCGCCTGTTGGCAAACACGCCCTTGCAGGTCAATCTGACGCTGATCCGGACGGCGACCTACAAGGCGACGCATGCCGCGGAAGATCACATGGCGCGATTTTACAAGACGTTTGACGAAATCCGGGGCAACCGGTTTGACGGGATGATCGTTACGGGTGCGCCCGTCGAAACGCTGGAATTTGAAGACGTTCTGTACTGGGAAGAGCTCAAAACCATCATGGATTACGCCGAGCATAACGTAACCAGCACGATTTATATCTGTTGGGGGGCGCAGGCGGCGTTGTATCACTTGTACGGCATCGGCAAGCGGAAGCTTCCGCAAAAGCTGTTCGGCGTGTTCAAAAACCGCGCCGTCGTCAGCTACGATCCCTTGCTGAAAGGTCTGAACGATACCTTCAGCATACCGCACAGTCGCCATACCGCGGTCGACGAAGACGCCGTGCGGCGGTGCAAAAAGCTCAAAGTGCTTGCCGAAGGCAAAGAGTGCGGGATCAGCATTGCCAAAGCGACGGACGACAGCAAATTTTTCTTTTTCGGGCATTCGGAATACGACCGCGACACCCTCAAAAAAGAATATCTGCGCGACGTCGAAAAGGGGCTCGAAATTGCAAAGCCGTCCAATTATTTCGTCGATGACGACCTCGATCGCATCGATATGAGCTGGAACAGTACGGGGAATCTTCTCTTCTACAACTGGCTGAACCACTATGTCTATCAGGTGACGCCGTACAGACTGGAGGACTGATGATCGTAACCGAAGTACGCCTGACCGATTTCTTGAGCTACACCGCCGAGGCGGTGCGGTTTTCGGGCGGGCTGAACGTCGTGACAGGCGCCAATGCCAGCGGCAAAACCAATCTGATCGACAGCATATATTACGCTGCGATCGGGCGGTCGTCCCGCCACAGCAAGGACAAAGATTTGATCCGCTGGGGTGCCGAAACGGGCGCAATGGTAACCGTAAAAGTGCAAAAGCGGTTTTCGACGCATACCGTTGACATTTACGTCGATCCCCAGGGCAAAAAGCGTGTGCTGGTGGACGGCATCCCCATCAGTCGGATCGGAGAATTGATGGGCGTGGTTTCGGTGGTGTTTTTCTCTCCCGAAGAAATCAAGCTGGTCAAAGAGTCGCCTGCCGATCGCAGACGGTTTTTGGACATCAGTTTGTCGCAGCAGTCGAAGACGTATTTTTATACGCTCAGCAAGTATAACAAACTGCTCCAGCAGCGCAACAAAATTCTTAAGTCCTACAAGGGGCGTCCCAACCTGAAAGACATGCTGAAGATCGTTGACGGCGAGATGATCCGGGCAGGGGCTTATCTGATTGCCGAACGGGCAAAATTTCTCGAAAGCCTCGATCCCCTTGCCGCGGAGGAGCATCTCAAGCTGACCGGGGGCAAGGAAGCGCTCAAGCTGACCTACGAGACCGAAACCGTCGATTTCGGCGACATCAAAGAAAGCCTTGCCAAGCTGACCGAACAGGCGTTTCACAACGACGAGCGGTTGGAATATACGACGATCGGACCCCACCGCGACGACATCAAAATTTCGGCAAGCGGCGTCGATCTGCGTCGCTTCGGATCGCAAGGGCAACAGCGTTCGGCGGTGCTGAGCCTGAAACTTGCCGAAATCCGCGCCTTCTACAATCGCACGGGCGAAACGCCCGTATTGCTCTTGGACGACGTTTTGTCCGAGTTGGACGCCGACCGTCAGTCGGCACTGTTTGACGCCGTCGGCGGTATGCAGACGTTTGTCACCTGTACCGAGTTTCACGATCGGTTCAGCGACCGTTTTGCACTGTACGAGATCGTCGACCGCAAAGTACTGAAGCGTATCTGAACCGCATCCGCGGCAAACTATATCATCCGAAAAAGGAGTCCCGGTTATGCCCGAACTCAAAAATGCCAAAAAACAGCTGATTGCCGACCTGATCCGCGTCGAAGGAATGACCGCGGAGGATATTTATCCTCTGATTGCCGTCCCCGCCGATCGCAAAATGGGCGACTATGCCTTCCCGTGCTTCCGCCTTGCAAAGGTTTTGCGCAAGGCGCCCGCTCAGATTGCCGAGGATCTCAAAGCCGATGTGCTTTCCCGCCCCCATCCCTTTCAGTCGGTCGAGGCGGTCAACGGATATCTCAATTTCAAATTCGACCCCAAAGCGGGGGCTGCCGAAGTCATCGCCCGCATTGTCGCGCAAAAAAACCGTTACGGCGCTTTCGATCTCGGCGAGGGCAGAACGGTCACCATCGATTACAGTTCGGTCAATATCGCAAAGCCCTTCCATATCGGACACCTCAGCAGCACCGTGATCGGGGGCGCGCTGTACCGTATTTTTAAGAAGATGGGATTTTCGGTCGTCGGCATCAACCACCTCGGCGACTGGGGGACGCAGTTCGGCAAACTGATCGTCGCCTACCGCAACTGGGGTGACGACGCCGATCTCGCCGCGCGCGGAATTTACGCCCTTAACGATCTTTACGTCCGCTATCACCGCGAAGCCGAAGCCGACCCCGCCCTGGACGATCTTGCCCGCGCCGCGTTCAAGAGCATCGAGGACAACGATCCCGAAGCGCTGAAGCTGTTTGAAATGTTCAAAGACATCACCCTCCGTGCCGTACGGAAAGTTTACGATCGGTTGGATATCACGTTTGACAGCTACAACGGCGAAGCGTTTTACAACGACAAAATGGAGCCTGTGCTCCGCGAACTCGAACAAAAGGGGTTGCTGGTTCTTTCGGACGGCGCAAAGGTCGTCGATCTGAAAGATTACGGCATGCCGCCTTGCCTTCTGGTGCGTTCGGACGGTGCGACGCTGTATGCGACGCGCGACCTCGCGGCGGCGTTTTATCGCAAAAATACCTATGACTTCTACAAAAATCTGTACGTTGTCGCATATCAACAGAATCTGCATTTCCGTCAGCTGTTCAAGGTGCTCGAACTGATGGGAATGCCGTGGGCAAAGGATTGCGTCCACGTTGCTTTCGGGATGGTTTCGCTCGAAGAGGGGACGATGTCGACGCGAAAAGGGAAAGTCGTCTGGCTCAACGACGTCCTCAACAAGGCCGTCGAAAAAAGCCTTGCCATCATCACCGAAAAAAATTCCGCCCTTCCCGACAAAGAGCGTGTTGCCGAGCAGGTCGGCGTCGGCGCCGTCGTCTTTTTCGCGTTGAGCAACAACCGCATCAAAGATATCGTGTTCGGCTATGACAAAGTGCTGAATTTCGACGGCGAAACGGGTCCGTATCTCCAATATACCAATGCCCGTTGCGTCAGTATTCTGAAGCGGAAAGAAGACTATCTCGACTTTCTCTCGGCGTCTCTGACCGAAGCCGAAATCGAAGACCTCGCAGGGGAAGAAACCGCCGCGCTGTCCGCCATTCTCGAAAACATGCCCGCCGTCCTCGCCGACGTCGTCGAAAAATACGAGCCCAGCCTCTTGTCCCGTTATCTGATCGATGTGGCGCAGGCGTTCAACCGCTTTTATATCGCCAACCGAATTTTCGATCAGGGGGTCTGCTCGCGCGCCCGCCTCGGAATGACCTATGCCGTGCATACCGTCTTGCAGGAAGGTTTGCGCCTGCTCGGCATCGGTGCGCCGGAGGAAATGTAATGATCGAGTCGCATACCCATTCGATCTGCTCCCACGACGGACACGTCACGATCGCCGAGATGGTCGAAGCCGCCAAAGCCCGGGGGACCCGATACCTCGCCGTCACCGAGCACTGCGACCGCGATTACCGCTATTGCATCAAAGAGTTTTTTTGCAGGCAGCTCAACTTCCGGCGCTATCAAAAAGCGTTTGCCGAAGGACAAAAGGTAGCGGACGGGTTGTATCTTGCGTTCGGCGTAGAATGCGGATATTCCGCAAAAGCTACCCCGATCTACTGCAAAGAGATACCCAAATACGACTTTGACGTCATTATCAATTCCGTCCATACCTTGTGCGGACAGGACGTCTATTTCGGTAAGTTTTTCAAGGGGCGTACGATCGAAGAGGCGTACGGAATTTATCTCGACGCCGTCGCATCCAGTCTGGAAGTCCCGTACGACTACGACATCGTCGGGCATTTCGGTTATGTCACGCGTTATGCGCCCTACCCCGATAAAAGCCTGATGCAGCCGCAGTTCGTAGAGCGCGTCGACAAGATTCTCGGGCGCATCATCGCCCTCGGCAAAACCCTCGAGGTCAACACGCACATCCGCGCACCCTTCCCACAGCTTCCCGAGGACGCCGTTCTGCGCCGCTACTTCGAGCTGGGCGGCAGAAACATTACCTTTTCGTCCGACGCCCACCGCCTGACGGAGTTAGGGGATAAATTCGAGGACACAAGGGAAAAATTGGCGGCAATGGGATTTGAGCATTGGACGGTTTACGTCCGTCGAAAACCCGTCAGAATCCCGCTGTTTGCCGACGCGGCAGAAATTACCGCCGCAATCGATGCCGCGCGCACTTGAAAAATCAAACGACATATAGTATAATAAGCACACAACACGGGGGTGTTCCGGATTCGACTTGCGGAAACAACGTGGCGTAAGCATACCGAAGGCTCGGCTTCGTAAAAACGGAACTTAAAATTAAAGGCTGAAGACAGAAACTTACAGCTTGCTGCCGCTTAATCAGCAGCCGTCGACCCTGTAGTCCTGCGGACAGGAGTTCGGCGTGGTTAGCAGGGGAACGAGCGTCGTAGCGTCTCGGACGACGAACGGGAACAGAGACTTGGCGGAACGCGAGTTTGCCTCTTGACTTGCGGGAAGCGACACTTAACAAGCGGCTAAGTATGTAGAAAGCGACGCGGGGTTCCGTGAGGACAGGGGTTCAAATCCCCTCACCTCCACCACGATCAGGGAAGCACGGTTTATCCGTGCTTTTTTGATCGTTATAAAAGAGGGGATTTGAACGGGTCGAACAGCAAACAGCATAGTATGCTGTTTGCCGACCCAGGCGTGATAGCGCAGCCAACGAAGAGCGGGACGGGACGAGGATCCCAAGGCGTGGTTGTGCGAGGCAGGGGAGTGGAAGGGCAAGGTG
>DVOH01000008.1 GCA_018713745.1 Candidatus Stercoripulliclostridium merdipullorum
CTTTTATCCCTATCATATTCTCCGCCCCCGCCGACCGAACGGGTCTTTACGAAAAAGGACGCCCTCAGGCGCCCTTCCCCGATCAAACGCTGCGATACAGCAATATTTTTTCTCCGCCTTTCAGCGGCAGTTCCAACTCCGGATTGAGTTCGGTCAACGTGTCTTCGTCGGTCACGAGCGCTTTGGCAACGTCCCAGAGCGTTTCGCCCGGCGCCGCGATATACAGGCTGATCGCCACGTCGTCGGCTTCGCGCTCCCCTGCAACTTCGACGGTTTGCAGATAGCGGAGGGGCTTCTCCTTGGCGCCGTACACTTCGAAGTACATTTCGCCCGAAAGTTCGATTTCGTCGTTATGCCGCGCCCTTGCCGTCATCGACACCACACAGGCACGCGCCGACACGCCCGCATCGCAATCGAATTCTCTTGCCAACGTAAAGCGGTACGGGATTTCGACAAGCGTTTTTACCGTCCGTTCGTCGGCGTCGAGATAGATGACGTCTGCGGCAACGATACCTTCCGCCGTCACTTCGCCGTTTTCGACCGAAACCCCGATCGCGCCGACCGTAGGCGGACATACGCACAGTACCGAGCGGATGCGCGGCGCGTCGTCCTCGAGGGTCACCGAGCCGGTCAGCTTCTCGCTCTGTCCGCTGAGACAGACATGATCTTCGACCGAAACTTCGGCATAGTCGCACACCAGTTCGGACTTGGTCGAATAGGCGTCGGCAACGACCCGACAAATCTCCTCTTTGACCACAAAGCCGCGGATCCCGACCACCAGTTCGAGACGGAACTTCGTACTGCCCGCACCCTCGGGCAAGGTAACCGTCGTAGCACGCGCAACTCCCTTGAGAAAAGCACGGTCGGACTCTCCCACGCCGGGGGCAAGAATCTCGCCTTCGAAGGGACTAACCACGCACCTCGACAACAGACTGCCGCCGCTGAGATACGTCAGATAGGTGTAGCACTCGCCCAAAACAATACAGATTTCTGTAGCTGTAGATACAGATTTAAGGATAATTTGCGTATCATAGGTTAAAACGGTATCGATCCCTTCCTTGACGTCAACCTCATTGGTGACGACAATTTCGCTTTCTTTGACGGCTTCGATCCGCTCGACTCCGACCTCTTCGGTCCGAACCAGTACGGCTGCGTCCTCGGGGATTTCCGCCGTCTCGAAGCTTTCCGGGACGATGATAAACCCTTTGATTTCGATGGTCGAACGGACTTTGACGGGATCGGTGCCGACATACTCGTTGGCAACGACCGTCAGATCGGGATCGACATAGGACTTGGGCGTTAAGAAAGCCGACGATACCATCGTCGAAACGTCAAAGGTCGCTTCCTGGCATTTCAGCCCCTCTTCGGACCGATAAATCACTTTATAGGTCAGTTTGTACAAAACCTTGGCTTCCCGTTCCATCGCCTCGACCGCACTCAAACGCGCATCCGCGATAACACTGACGATTTCTTCGGCACCGCCGACAGCGATCTCCCGATCAACGTAGAACTGTACCTCGCCGAACTCTTTTTTCTTATCGCCTTTGATCAACATATCAAAACCCCCTTGTGGTCTAATCTACCATTACGATATGACCGGGGAAAAAGGATTATGACCGTTCGGGTGGCTTTTGATAGAAAAAAATGTTGCGCGCCAAAATGTCGGCATAACTGAACGTATTGATCTCTCCGCCCGACGCCCGCACCGTAAAAACGGCAGGATAGGCAGACTCGATGACTCCTTCGATCGTTTCGAATTTATTTCTGCCGCGGTTGACTTTGACGTAAAGCGGGACGCCCTTCATTTCGCGGATCCGATCGATCGTCCACTGAATGTTCTGATTGATGTTGCGCATAAGATACCCCCGATATCTTATTGCCCTTTGTCGATCGTCTTATACCTTCCGCACAAAAAAAACGCGCGCCGTATGCGCGCGTTCCGATCGGTAACCGATTGATACATCTTTGTAACTCGCCGTTACAAAACCTTTGCCAAAAAGTCTTTGAGCCGCGGAGACTGCGGATTGCCGAATATTGCTTCGGGCGCTCCCTGCTCGACGATCTTCCCTTGATCCATAAAACAGACGCGGGTGGCGACTTCGCGCGCAAACCCCATCTCATGCGTAACGATCACCATCGTCATCCCCATATCGGCAAGTTCTTTGATTACTTCGAGCACTTCTCCGACCATCTCGGGATCGAGTGCCGAGGTCGGCTCGTCAAAGAGCATGACCTTGGGATTCATCGCAAGCGCGCGCACGATGGCAATCCGTTGTTTTTGACCGCCCGAAAGCGTTGCGGGATACGAGTCCGCTTTTTCTTCCAGACCGATGCGTTGCAACAGCCGCATGGCGTTGGCGTTGACTTCCTCTTTGATGCTTTTCCAGGTTCGGACTTCGGGAACGGGCAACATCGGCTTTTCCTTCGGCTGTTTACCGGACTTTGCAAACGCCTTTGCCATCGCGTTGACGGCTTTGTTGAAAGCGTTCGTCAGTATCACCTTGATCTGCGCTTTCTTTGCCATCCTCCAGCGTTTCTTTTCCAGCCGTGCGGGTGCAAGCGTAATGTTTTTCAGCACCGTAAGATGCGGAAAAAGGTTAAAGTGCTGAAACACCATTCCCATTTCCTGACGGTGGCGATTGATGTCGACCTTTTTGGCGTTGATCACGGTGCCTTCAAAAATAACTTGACCCGCCGTCGGTTCTTCCAAAAGGTTCAAGCATCGCAAAAACGTGCTTTTGCCGCTGCCCGAAGGTCCGATGATGGCAACTTTTTCGCCTTCGCGGATCACTTCGTCGATGTTATCAAGAACCAGGAGATTCCCGAATTTTTTGGTAAGTCCTTTGACTTCGATCATCACTTCCCGCTGTTCGGAACGGTCGGCGGTATTAATTGCTGCGTCTTTCACTTCTCTTCAACCTCCTTTCCATCAAGCGGATCAGAGCCGTAATGCCGATGACAATGATCAGGTAGGTCAATGCCAGCATCAGATACGGCACAACATATTCGTACGAAGCGTCCGCCAACGAACGGAACGCTTTGGTGATGTCGATTACGGCGATAAAGCTGACAACCGACGTCTCCTTGACCAGCACGATAAACTCGTTGCCCAGCGTTGGCAAAATATTTTTGATTGCCTGCGGAATCACGATTTTAAACATTGTCGCCGCATAGCTCATGCCGAGCGATCGTCCGGCTTCGGTCTGACCGGGGTCGACCGACTGCAAACCGCTGCGCATGATTTCGGATACGTACGCCCCGCTGTTCATCCCGAAAATCGCAACCGCGACAAAAACGGCGTCGATCCGAATATTCATTGCGGGAAACAGTATAAAATATCCGATCAAAAGCTGCACGACCATCGGCGTTCCGCGAAAGAATCCGACGTATATATCGGCTATTTTTTCAAGCGCTTTGGAAAAGACGTTTTTTTTGGGCACCACTTTGATCACAGCGATCAACGTACCGATGACGATACCGATCAACAGTCCGAATACCGCTATAATAGCGGTATTCTTCAGTCCTGTGAGAAAAGTAAGGTAGCCCTCTTTCTCAATAAATTCGTTTACAAAGATTTCCCAGGGTGTCAAAACAAGAACCTC
>DVOH01000009.1 GCA_018713745.1 Candidatus Stercoripulliclostridium merdipullorum
AAGGATTTTTGCAAAACGAGCGTTTCAATTCCCTATATTACGATTACAACGGGACAAAATATATGAGTCTCGGCGTGATGGCACTCGGGCTTATGAATATCAACGATCCCTCCAACATCACGATAGAAGCACCCGACCTTAAATTGTTGAAAATGCCGTTGAAAGACGTCGGCGGTCTTGTCGGCAGTCTGATCGATATGATCAATGAGATTGCGCAGATTGAGGCGGGAATGTCAATCAACAATCCGTGCTATTTTGTCTGCCCCGATTTTTCGAGTGGTCCGCCGCCCATCGAACCGGGCGACGCCGTTCCGCAGGACGAAGCGTTGTATGAAAAACTGCGGCAAGGAATCGTCGGCTGACCCGAAGCTCGGACAGTAACGTATAATATAACACCAGTCTGCTAATAGTTCAAGGAGGAAGGCTTATGGCACAACCGGTACAGGTAAAATGCGGAGGATGCCTGATCAAACTGCTGATTACCATTGTGGTAATCATTGCACTGATCGGGATCGCGGTCGCCGTCGTAATGAACATGACGCCAAACAAACTCGGGTTCGGCGATTTGAAGATCGGGGAAACGACGTTGGACGAAATGGGACTCGGCGACGTAAAAATCAAAGAAATGTTTAAATTAATAAAGACGCTTGCGAAGCCCGACGAAGAGGCGATCCTCGATAAGCCGTTCCATGCCGCCGTCGATCAGCCCAAGCTCGAAGGGAATCTTGCCGAGAGCAATATCGGCACCCTCGGAAACGGCGAGCCCGATTACGGGATTTTGCTGAATCGGCAGGTGACTTATCCCAAGCAATATATGTATCGCTATGACGATACGACGCTGGCATATCTTTTTAACGCAATGGTTATGCAACAGCGGAAGACAGGGGACAGCGGCAACGAGGGCGTCGAATTTCTGAAGTCGCTCAACGCTAACGTAACGCAGATTTCGATGAACGTAACCAACGGACAGGCAACGCTTAAAATCGTCGTATCCATTGATATTTCGTCCATGGCAAGCGAAATCGAAAGCAGTCTCGGATTTGCATCTCGTTTCGTCAAGATACCCAAAACCGTCTATTTGGTGTCCGAACTCGGCTTAACGGCGGACGTGCAGGGCATATTGAGCACGACTTCGAAAAGCCTGACGGTCAACGGGACCGAAAACGAAGTCGCAGACGTCATCCTCAATACGTTGATGAAAAACGCAGGCTCCGATTTCGAGATCGAAGAAGACTGCAAGTCGCAGATCAACCGTTATGTCGGACAGACGTTTACCACGGTGGTCGGCAATCTCGGTAAAGTGGGCAAAGCCCTGGTTTCGGTCGGGACGGAAGTTGAGGCGGACGATCCCGTCGAATACGGAGCGATCGGGCTGGAAAACGGCGGACTTTATGTTATTACGCACGCAGGAGAAGCCGCATGACCAAACCGATTAAGCCCGTCGCGCTGATCGTGGCGATGCCGCTCGAATTCGATGCGGTGTGCGCGATGATGCAGGACGTCAGGATTACGAAGCGATGGGATCTGAAAATTGCAGAAGGAACCGTTGACTCCCGGCCCGTCGCGATGACGCTTGCCGGCGTCGGTAAGGCAAATGCCGCGTATGCTGCGGGAATTCTGATTGCGGCGTTTTGCCCCGAACTGGTGATCAATACGGGGATTGCGGGCGGACTCGGTGTAACGGACAAACTCGACGTAGTCGTTGCAACGGGCGTTGTGCAGCACGATATGGATACGTCGGCGCTCGGGGATCCGGTCGGCTGGATCAGCGGCGTCGATCGGATTCTCATCGAAACAGATCCCGAGCGTTCGGCAACGTTGGCGGAAGCAATCGGCGCAAAGCGCGGCATCGTTGCCTCGGGCGACGTGTTTGTCGCCTCCGACCTAACGGCGCATACGATCGTCGATCGCTTCGGCGCGGTCGCTTGCGACATGGAGTGCGCGGCGGTCGGACTTGCGGCGTATCGCGCGCAAATTCCGTTTGTTGCCGTCAAAGTGATTTCGGACGACGGAAAAGACGGCTCCGAGCTGACGTTTGAACAGTTTGCCGCAATCGCCGCCGAACGGAATGCCGCGGCATTCCGCACAATCGTAAAATACCTTGTTTAAGGATGGATGATACCAATGAATACAATGACGATACCGCCGCGGATGCGGATGAAATGGTTTGTCAATCTTCTCGTCGATCTCGTACTGAGCGTCGCAGCTTTCACGATCGCGTGCGTTCTGGAGCGCGGACATTTCGAGTTTGAGTGGAAGCCCGTTCTGATTGCGGGTGCGATTGCCGTTGTGGTAACGCTGATCGTTTTGATGCTGTTCCGCTGCTACCGTATTGTCTGGAAGTACGCGGGCGTTTCCGAAATGCTCAACGTCGTGCTTGCCTATTTCGTGCTGGCGGTGATTTTTGTCGTCGCAATCAGCGCCGTCGATATTTCGATGACGTATTCGCTTGCGTTTTTGTATGTGTTCTTCGACTTTATGTTGATTGTCGCATATCGCTTCCGACTGGCGTTCCGCTATATCATGATTTACAAGTTCGGCGATTCCGGCAAATATAAAGCGCCCGAAAACATCATCGTTTACGGCGCGGGCTTCACGGGTGCCGCCGTCGTAAAACGGTTTATCAGCAATCCCAAGGAAGGCTATCATCCCGTTGCAATCATCGACGACGATCCCGCCAAACGCGGGCAATACGTCTCCGGCATCCGCGTTGTCGGCACCAGGGATGCTCTCCGCACGACCATGCGTACCTATAAGGCGAAAACCGTCGTCATTGCCATCACCGAAATCAATCGCGAGCAACTCCGTCAGATTTACGAAGCCTGTCGCAAACAGAATGCCGTCGTCAAAGTCATCAGCAATCTGCGGGCAGGGGACAGCGCGCTCAATGCCGATGCCATCAGCTTGAAAAACATCAACATCGAGGACCTTTTGCGCCGTCCCGAGCATAAAATAGATCAGAACCTTCTTGACGCTCTGATCAAGGATAAAGTCGTTATGGTCACGGGCGGGGTCGGCTCGATCGGATCCGAACTCAGCCGACAGGCACTCAAATACGGCTGTAAGCACCTTGTAATCTTCGATCATTACGAAAACGGTTTGTTTGAAATCAACGAGGAGCTCAGCAAAATCTACGAAACATCGCGCTATTCTTTGGTCGCCGGTACGGTCAAGGATCGCGGTAAGCTCCGCAAGGTGATGGAGGAGTACAAGCCCGAAATCGTCCTGCATGCCGCGGCTTACAAACACGTTCCGATGATGGAGATCAACGCCGACGAAGCGGTCAAAAACAATATTTTCGGGACCAAAAACGTCATCGATCAGTGTGAAGAAAGCGGCGTCAAAAAATTCATTCTGATTTCGACGGACAAGGCGGTCAATCCCGCCAACGTCATGGGCGCTTCCAAGCGGATGGCGGAATTGTTGGTGCAGGCGAAATCGCAGAACAGCCGCAATAAAACCGTCTATGCCGCCGTGCGATTCGGCAACGTTCTGGGGTCGAACGGAAGCGTGATTCCGACTTTTATCCGTCAGATCAACGCGGGCGGGCCCGTAACGGTGACGCATCGCGAGATGAAACGCTATTTTATGACGATTCCGGAAGCCGTTCGGTTGGTTCTGCAAGCAGGCGCTTTGGCGCGCGGGGGCGAAGTGTTTGTTCTCGATATGGGCGAACCGATGTATATTTACGATCTGGCAACCGATCTGATCCGCCTCAGCGGGCTGGAGCCCGAGCGGGATATCCGTATCGAAATTACGGGGCTGAGACCGGGCGAAAAATTGTTTGAAGAACTGAGATTCAACAGCGAAGAAGTGGACAAAACCCGACACGAAGGTATTTTTGTCACCAAATTGGAAAAAGTCGATACAACGAAACTCAACAATACCATGGCAAAACTGAAAGTCATCGCAGAAGAAGACGACCGCGAGAAGGCGGAACGGGTGATCTTCGATATGATCCCCACAGAATATCGGAAACTCTGAGGAGGTTTTTATCTATGCAATATTTCGGAACGGACGGGATCCGCGAGAAAGAGGGGATTTTTACCCCCGATTTTCTTGCGCGGATTGCGCGGGCGACGGTCGGGCTGAAGGAACGGCCGAAAGTCGTCATCGGCAGGGATCCCCGCGTATCGGGAGAGCGGATCGAAGGCGTATTGACGGGAACTTTGTTGCGGTTCGGGGCGGAAGTGCTGTCTGCGGGCATGACGCCGACCCCGGTGCTGGCGTTTCTGACCCGCCATTTCAATGCCGATTTCGGCATTATGATCAGTGCTTCGCACAATCCGCCCGAATACAACGGGATCAAATTTTTGAAGACGGACGGCAGAAAAATCGAAGAATCGACCGAAGCCGCGCTGGAGCGCCTGATCGACAATCCCTGCCCGCTTGAGGAACGGGAAGGTGTGCTGACCCGAATCGAGGGCAATCGCCTTTATATTGACGATCTTTGTCGTAAATTGCAACCGTCCGTTGCGGGCATGCGGATTCTGATGGACACCGCCAACGGCGCGACGGCGGAAATCGCACCGCAACTGTTCCGCGAACTCGGTTGTGACGTTACCGCGATTTATACCGAAACCGACGGCGTCCGCATCAACGAAAACTGCGGGGCAACGCATATCGAAACGCTTGCCGAAGCCATGCGCAAAGGGAGTTACGATCTCGGATTTTCCTTTGACGGGGACGGCGATCGCCTGATGGCGGCGGTCGGAGGTCGGATTTTGGACGGCGACCATATCCTGTACGTTGTGGCGCGTGTGTTACAGCAACAGGGCACACTGAAGGACAACACCGTTGTCGGGACGGTCATGACCAATCTCGGGACCGAAAAATCGGCGGCAAAACACGGAATTCGCTTGATTCGCACCAAAGTCGGCGATAAATATGTCAGTGACGAAATGGAGCGCAACGGATATGCCGCAGGCGGGGAAACCAGCGGGCATCTGATTTTTTCGGCATATCACACGACGGGGGACGGGATTCTTGCCGCGTTGCTGCTTGCCGTCATCGAACGCAAGTACGGCGTCCTGAACCTGGACGATCTCGAAGAATACCCGCAGTCGCATCAGGATATTTTGACGGATGCCGACGGGATTGCCGCCTTCGACCGCAGCGAAGCGATCAAATCCTATCTTCGGAAGGTAGAAGGCGAAATCGACGGCAGAATTGTCGTACGCAAAAGCGGAACGGAACCCAAAATCCGCATTATGGCGGAAGGAAAGACCAAAGCGGAAAGCGAAGCAATCGCCCGGGAAATCAGAACCTTTATTTTGGAGCAGATCAAACAATGAAATGGAACGCTTATGTTGTAAAACGTGAAACGCCTTTTGACGGCTACGATTGCATGGGGACTCCGATCGGCGAACTGCTGATCTCGACGTTTGCGGGTCGTGCCGAGACGGTCGAGGTGTTCGATTCGACGCTTGCGGGAGAGTATGTCGCTTGCTTATATTCCGATACTCCGCTCGTCGAGCCGGAATTGCTGGACGGGTTGGTTGCCGATATGGAAGAGCAAGCCGTCGGGGCGGTTGCAATCGGGGACGGAGAAGTCCGCAGAAAAGGTTATCAGGGAAACGCAATAAAACTGAAAGACGCTATTTGGGCGTCCAAAATCACTGATTTGGAAGTCCTTTCCGACATGACGGAATATCGCCGTGATCGCATTGTCCGCAAGCATCTGCGCGCAGGCGTTTTGATTATGGGCAAGAACACCGTCTGGATCGGCGACAAGGTTAAGATCGGCAAAAACGTCGTGATTCATCCGTTCAACATCTTGAAAGGGGAAACCGTGATCGGCGACGACGCGGTCGTATACGGCTATTGCGATCTGGATTCGGTCGAAATCGGAGAGCACACCGATATCCGCTCGACGTACGCATTGCAGACCAAAATCGGTGCGTTCAGCACGATCGGACCGTTTGCCACTTTGCGCAAAGGCGCCGTGATCGGCAGTCATTGCCGCGTAGGCGACTATGTCGAAATTAAAAATTCAACCTTGGAGGACGGTGTCAAAGCCGCACATCTTGCCTATGTCGGCGACAGTTTTGTCGGATCCAATACCAACATCGGGTGCGGCTCGATTTTTGCCAATTACGACGGCAAAGTCAAACGCAGCGTTATTGTCGGCAGGGATGTGTTTATCGGGTGCAACAGCAATCTCGTAGCGCCTCTCGAGATCGAGGACGGCGCTTACATTGCCGCGGGCAGTACCGTGACGCAGAACGTCCCCGGCAATACCCTCTGTATTGCACGCGCAAGACAAGTCCACAAAGGGGATTGGGAACGACCGCGTAAGGATCGCAACTGAGTCGCATCAAGACGCGCCGCAAGGCGCGTTTTTTTATGTTTTGGCGGAAACGGCAAAGCCGTGCGGTAAATAAAAGGTAGAAATTGTCCGTCCCGCTTGCGCGCTTTATAAATATATATTATAATTTTTTCGTATACGAGCGCGTTTCCGCGCGCGCGATATAATGCACAAATCCTTCCTCCGAGGAGAACGGTTATGGCACAGAACAAACCCAAAATCATTTTCAGCGGCAAAACCAACGGGCGTATCTGGATCAGCTTGCTGATTGTTGCGATTGTGGCGGTGATTCTTGCAGTCAGCGCGGTTTTTGCGTTGCCCAAGATTGCTCCGTACGAACGCACGACGGCGCCTTCGGTTACGGCTATCGTCGTGGACGAAGGCGGACTGATCAGCAAAGACGCCGATCTGACGCAGGTATTTGTTACCGTGCGCTACAGCGACGGAACGTCCAAGGAAGTCGCGCTGTCCGAAATGATTGTTTCGGGGCTTGACACGACCGAAATCGGGACGCTCGAAAACGTCGTGATCAGCTACGGCGGCTTTACGCAATCCGTGCGTTACGAGGTTGTGCCGACGACGCTAACGCTCGAATACGTCGCAAACGTCGGGGGTCGCGTGGAGGGCGACACCCTGCAGACCGTGACCGCGGGCGGAACGGCGACAACGGTGAAAGCGGTGCCGGACGAAGGATATCAATTTGCAGGTTGGTCGGACGGTCTGATGAACCCCGTCCGTACGGACAGCAAAGTTTCCCGCAGCGAAAAGCTGGTAGCCGTTTTCGAGAAGCAACGCCATACCGTCGTCTTCTTCTATCCCGACGGCACGACGGCGCGCGAGGAGCTGGTCATTCACGGCGAATCCGCCAAAAAAGTTCCTTTGCCGACCGAACGCAAAATGCTGCTGTACGGATACAAATTTGTCGGGTGGAGCGAGTCGTACGACAATATCACCGCCGATACGCTGATCGAACCGATTTACGAGAAAAACGCTACCGATATCGATTTTGCCATGACCAAAGATATCGAAGGCTACGATCTCGGCAAGGCGACGGTCAACGCTTATTACGAAAACGATCTCGAAGCGCAGATCGTCGTGGAGGCCAACCCCGAGCGGATTTTCGTCGGTTGGCGCATCCTTAACAAGGACGGCGTCTGGGAGTCTTTGACGCCCGAAGGCAATACCAACCGTCAGATTCAGATTGCGGACGGCGCATATACGGGATTCAGCACCTCCCGCATCGGTACGACGCATCAGTACGTTTTGTCGTTCACGCCCGAAGGCGAATACGATATGCTCAGTGTCCGCGCCGATTTTGTTTATGCCGAAAGTACCGTGACGATGTACAGTATGGGCGTTAAAGTCAACGAGATCATTTTGCCCTACGGCACGCCGATCGGCGAAGTCTTCGACGTCGAAAACTCCGACCTTACTTTGCGCGGTTACCGCTTCGGCGGCTGGTACCGTTCCGACGTCGTCGGCGAGGACGGCGCCCCGGTCAAAGTTACCAACGACGATATTTTCACGGCGCCCGCTTCCCTCAACGCTCTTTGGGAGAAACAGGTTTATCGCGTCGTCTTCCTTAACGGAGAAAACGAAAACGATGCCTTTGCCGCGCTTCCCGGTTATGACGCGGGCGAAGGCGGGGTCGTTCTTTACGGCTATTATCAGGATCTTTTGTCCGCCGCCTTCAAAGAGTATCAAGGGATGGTTACCGGACAGTTCCCCTCCGTGATCCCCACTAAAACCGATTATTCCTTCCAAGGATGGTATGTCGCAGAAGGCGGAATCCCCGGGGATACCATCGTGGACAGCACGTTCAAATTTGCCGACGATACCGTATATGTTCTCCCCAAATTCGCCGTCAATCAACAGACCGTAACGGTGGATATTCAAGGATCGGGCGCGTTGTATTACGACGATCCCGTCAAGGGCGAAGTTCCCGTAACCGGCGTATTCCGGATGGATGCCGACCGGAGTTACGAGTTTGTCGTACGGGCTGCGGCGGGATACGACATCGTTTCGGTTACGACCGCAACTTTTGTCGACGGACAGCAACAGGGACAAAGCACCGTGACCGATCAGGGTGCGGTTTACCGGTTTTCCGTTGACAGCCCCGTTCGCGTCGATTATCGCCTTGCAATCCGGTTTTCGCCCACCGTATACGAAATTTCGGTGACCAACGGCATCGAAGGCGCAAGCGGAATCGTTTCGTACCAGGCGACCGGCTCTGCCGAAATCATTACCACCGATGCCGTCAATATCGCGGGGATCGCCGTCAATGACGAAGCGGGCAAGCGCATCGAGATCAAAGCCAAGCAGGGCTACTATATCAATCGCATCACCCTCGATATGAACGGGCAGAAGTCCGAGATCGTACCTTCCGCCGATATTTACGTCATCGTGCTCGATCGCGTCAAATCCAATGTGACGATCGTGATATCGTATGCCGAGTACCATTTTGAAATCGATCTGCCCGAGGCAGCCGAAAGCGGAACGATCGAACCGATGCAACCCGACAGCGATTATCTGCTGTCGGCAAAGCCTTCCTTCCGCGTTGCGGCAAAAGAAGGTTACTATATCAAAGCGCTTACGGTCAACGGCGTTACGCTGAATCCGTATACTTCCGTCGGCAGCTCCGCCGCATTGTCGGCAGAAGATCTGACGTTCGGACTGATCGTCAGCGATATTTTCGTCAACGGTATCGAGTGGGCCGGGGAAGGTGCCGACGCGCGGATTACCTCTTATGTGATGACCTTCGACGGCGTCGACGATAACAAAAAAATCGGCGTTGAATTCGGCGAACTTTACTATACCGTGACGGTTCGTGCCGACGGCGTCGGAAACGTTGCGCTTTCGCGCAGTACGGTTCTGTACGGCGATGATTATACCGTAACCGCCGAAACCGACAACAACTATTATGTTTATAATATGATCGTCAACGACGTCGAAAATATTTTCGGCGAGCCGTTTGCAAGCTATCGGACCGAAACCGTCAACAACGTTACCGAAGATCAAGTCGTTTCGGTACGGTTTTTGCGCCGCAGCTATCCCGTAACATTTACTTTGCCTTCGGGTACGACGGTAATATTCCATAAGGACACCGGGGACGAAACGGTAACCGCTTCCCACACGTTTGCGGTGGACGCCGGCAGCAACGCTTCGTTTACGGTCAAAGCGCCCGAGGGCTATGAGATCACCCGCGTTTCGGTCGACGGGAAAGACGAAGTACTGTCCTATCAGGCAACGACGCATTCCTTAACGTTCAACGGCATTTCGGCAGGAAAAGAAGTGGTTGTCGAATGCGCAAGAAGCAGTTTTTCGGTCAATGTATATCTTGCCAACGGCAGCGGCTGCTCGGTCGAGAACGAAACGGCACTCAAAAATATCAATTACGGCGAAACGGCGTCCTTCATCGTCAATGCGCCCGATGCCTCCAAAACGCTTGACAAAGCCAATATTTCGATCAGCGGAAGCTATGATAGTTATGCCGTTCGCGACGTTACAACCGGTAGCTGGGAAATTTCGGTGGTCGGAGTGCGCTCGACGATCGAAGTCATTCTGCCCTTCCTGGACGGCGATGACGGAAGCGATCTGCCCGTCAAGACCGTTACGCTGGTCAACAACGGCGGACAAGGAACGTTGAGAGCCGTCAACGCCGAAGGCACCGATGTTACCGAGATCGGCGAAGGCGGCACTTTGACTTATCTTGTCGAAGGATTGCAGGAGGGATACGAACTCCGCTATCTCCTGGTCAACGGCGTCAAGCACACCTTAAGCGTGCAAGCCGACGGCAGTTATCGGTTTGACGACGAAAATATCGCCACCAATCGCGTCGTCGAAGCGGTTTACGGACTGAAAACCTTTACGCTTACGCTTCTGATTGCCGAGGGCGGGCAGGGGAGCTTTACCGCAGACTATTATCCGACCTTTACATACGGACAGCAAATCGTGTTGCGCATGATCCCCGCCGCGGGCTATCAACTGATATCGCTGTCGATGATCGGAGAGGACGGCTTGCCCGTTCAGGTTCCGCACGAGGATCTCGGCGACGGCAGCTATTCCTATACGATCGCGCCCGGGATCGCGGTTGAAGATCTTGCGTTCAGCGTCAGCTTCGGTTTGATTTCGTATGAAGTCGCCGTCAGTGCCGAAGGCAACGGTACGATCGGGGATGCCTTCCGCGATCCGCAGGAAGTCGCTTACGGCAGCACCGTCAACATCGATCTTGCAGCCGAACCCGGCTATTATATCAGCTCGATTCTGGTCAACGGCGTAACCGTCAATCCCGCTTCGCTCGACCCGCGCGAACTCGATCGTGAAACGCAGGAAATCATCGGCGGAACGCTCGGACTTACCGTAACGACCGATTATCGGATCGTCGTGACGTTCTCTCCGATCCTGTATCGCGTGACGATTGCCGATACCGTCAACGGGTCCACCAAGGTTTATACCGAAGGAACAACGCCTTCGGACGGCTCGGATATGCGCCTCGAAGCAGGAAGCAATCTGACCATCAATATGGTAGCCGATCAAGGCTATCACATTGCGGGGATCGAAATCAACGGCAATATCATCGAAGGATGGGAGATTGACCCCGATAAAGCCAACAACAACGTCAACGTAACGTATACCCTCAACGACGTTCGTCAGAACGTCACGATCCGCGTGACTTACGAAATCAACTATTATGAAATCCGCGTGGAAGAGGTCAACGAAAGCGTCAACTTCAAACGCACGGACAACACCCCGTCCTTGTTCGGTACGGTCGGGATTTACGGCGCCGAAGCCGTCAACGGCATCTTTACCGGAATCCGCAACGGTACCGACGTCCGCTTTATCGTGTCGCCCGTAAGGACGAAGGGCTATTACATCTACAGCTTCACGATTACCTATACCGATCCCTCCGACAGCTCGGGCGGCAAGACCGTCGTCGACGTATTGCGCGAGGGCGGTATCTCCGCAGAGGGCGGACAGTATGTGTTCAGCAACGTCTGTTTCGATATCGAACAGGTGCGCGTCGTGTTCCGCAGAGAACTGTATTCCTTCGAAACGGAGTTTACTTCGGATGCCCAAGGCACGACCTATCCCTGTTCGGGCACGATTTCGACAACGTTTTCCAACCCCGCCCAACCCGATGCACCCATCGAAACCGTTGAAGGCAAGTACGAGTTCGGCACCGCATTCAATGTGCTTGCCGACCCCGGCCAAGGGTACGATCGTACCGCGTTTTATGTCAACGGCGAAGATCGCAACAATGCGTTGCGGCTCAATCGCTATCAGGGTACCGTCGGTGCCGATCTGTTTATCTCGGCGCGCTATACCATCGCTTCGTACTCGGTAGAGCTTGGCAGTACCGGCAACGGCGCATACGCGATTTATGACGGCGGCAACCTGGATGTCTTGATTTGGGAGCCCGATAACAATTATCCCGGTTCCGGCACCGAAATTTTGCTGTCGTCCGGCGGCAAGGTCAAAGTTTATCCCGACCGCATCGAAGCCACCTATAACACGAGTTTGTATCTGCGTTACGAACCCGATTCCGGGCGCGGCTATTATCTTGCCACGCTTCAGTTGAACGGCACGGCATACACGATCGAATCGCCCGATTCCGTCACTTGGGTTCCGATTACGGTTACGGAATCGTTGCGGGCAGTCAGCTTGTTTGCAATCCATAATTATTCCGTTACGTTTGAAGGGGTTGACGGCGGCTATGTCAAAGCCACTCCCGATCGCGTCACCTGGAACGGTTCGAGCGAAATCGTTATGACGATCAATCAGGGTTACAACTTCCTGCGCGTTTTCGTCAACGAAACGTACAACGAGGCAATGACCAATGCGTTCAAGGCGGCAGGGCGCGTCACCCTTAATAATATTACCGAAAACAAAGTGCTGCGGTTTGAATTCGAGCGGAAACCTTACGACGTGACGTTTGCCGCGGGGTTTGACGCTTCCTTTGAAATTCCGTCCGGCACGTTTGTTTCGGATACGGGCATCGTCTTTAACGAAGGCACTTCGGCAGAGCTTTCGTTCAGTTCGGCAAGCGACAAAGGGACCGAAAACGACTGGACCGTCGATCGCATCGTACGCGGCGGCAGATTCGGCGACGTCGCAAAACTGTACTTCCGTCCGGTCAACGGCTACGACGTCGCAAGAATCGAAATTTATATGTTCGATCTGCGCGGTAACCGTATTACGTTGGTAGACAGCGTCAATCAGCTGACCAAATTCGATCCGCTGAATTCCTATTACAGCTATTCGATTTATCAGGTGACGGGTGCGATTCAGGTCAATGTTCAGTATGCGATCAAGACGTATGACGTAACCGTTAATATCGTCGGCAACGGACAGCTGAACGGATCTTCCCGCTTTACGGTCGAGCACCATCAGCCCATCGAATTCAATTTGATTGCCAATTACGGATATCACCTCGATGCCTTTACGATCAACGGTAAATCCGTTTATACCGCTTACGTCAGAGAATTGCAGGAAGGCAGAGCGTTTTACCGCTACAGCACCTCTTACGGCGAAACGGTCCTTCGCGTCGATGACGCTTTGGTCAACGGAAGATCGCAGATTTATGTGGACGCGTTGTTTACCGCCAATCAGTTTGACGCCGTGATTTCGATCAAAGGTTATGACGGCAAAGGCAATCCCGTCGAAAATACCATGCAGGCATTGCTCGAAGGGAATCGGGTTGTATTCGGCACAACTTCGGTGATTCGGCAGCTGATGACGGAAGGATATCAGATCACATCGATTCTGATGCGCAACTTCGACGTCGCGATCGATCCCTCTCCCGCGGGCGGCGTGACGATTCAGGCATACAACAGCGATTATTACCGCTTATCCGACCGCCTCGAATTCAGACTCGAGGACAACGGCATTATGGATATGCTGGACTATCACGCCGCTTCGGCATCGCAAAAAACGCTGTATATTTATTATGAAACCGCAATTAAGATGCTTGCTTCGTCGGCGGAAAGCCACCTGTTTGAATCGGGCTTGTCCCCCAATCAGGTGCCGACGGTCGGCGGTCAACCTGCCTTTGCGTTGACCTGTGAATACGGCAGTGAGGCAATTAACGGACTGTATGAGTACGGGACCCGTGCCACCTTCCGGCTGCAGATTACGCCGGCGGCAATGGAGATTTATCAGTTTGCGGGATTCCAGGAGAAAATCAACGGTCAGTGGACCTACGTCCGTTCGGGCGAAAACGGAATCACGCTGACGGGCGAAGATACGATGACTTATGTCATACGCGGGGACAGAGAATTCCGCGCGGTTGTCTTCCGTCTTTATACCGTCGAAGTCCGCGTGCATCCCGAATATAAATATACCGGCGGCTCGTACAACTCTTCCGTGTTCAATATGCAGTACAGCCTCTATGCCAAAATCGTAGCCGGATTACGCTATCCCGACGATCAGAAGCCCGATATCAGCGGCAATTATGTACAACTGACCGATCTTGACAACAATGACCGCAACGGAACGTTTATTTATAAGATTCAAAGCGGCGCCTATTTGATGCTGAGCGGAAGCGATACCATATCGACCAACCCCTCGGGATCGGTTGCGTATTACACCGTGCTCGACGACGGAATGGGCGGCGAAATCGTGCAGCGTGACGACACGCTGGTCAGCGGTTATACCGTTTCGTCCGACGTGCTGGTCAAGGCTTATTACAACAATGACGTTTATATCAGCGTAACGACCGAGACAGAAGGGTCGGAAGTCGTCAACGAAGGCGGAAGCGTGAAATACTTTGTACAGGACGCTGCGGTAAACCTGGCCGCCAACTCCCTGAAACTCAAGGCAAATCAGCCCGTGCGTATTGAGATTACGCCCAACGCCAACTATCGGTTTGATCTGTTTGCCGAGCGTGAATATCTGCCCGAACCCGATGCAAACGGCAACAAACAATATCTGGATATTTGGCGGACGATCGGGCTGGACGACGACGTTTACAAAATCGTTACCGAAACCGATTCCGCGACCGGCAGAATCACCAAAGTTACCGTGACGTTTACGGCGGAAGAAAACGCGATCATCAAAATCCGTTTCTGGAAGCAGATCAACGTTATTTCCCGCGTCGATCTGATTACGGACGAACTGGATGCCATGCTGGAAAGCGGTATCTATACCGAACTGCAAAAACAAGAACTGATCGAGCGTCTGACGCCGAAGTTCAAAACGGAAACGGGCATGATCTCTCCGGATGGGTTGTACGACTATGGCGATCAGCTTTATTATGAGTTGCCCGAACGCGTTTACAGCGATAATTGGGAAATCACATATCAGTTTGTAGGCTATATCGTCAACGGCGTCAATTCGTTCCGAGGGCTGTCGCTGTCGTATCCCACGTCGTATGCGGCGGAATACGTTCTGAGTGAGTTTGACGAGCAGACCAATCCCAGCGGCGTATTCTTTACGCTGACCGAAAACGGCTATGTGACCGAGGTCGTGGCGTGCTATGTACCCGTCTACAATGTCATTATCGAAAACATCAGCGGAATCACCGACGAAAACGGAGATTACACCGAGTACTTCGATACCGGGCGTCTGGAGTACAGCGTTATCGCTTACAACGATATGCTTCCGCAATATTATACGGTAGGCGATTATGTCCGCGCCAAAACCGGCAGTGACAATACCGACAAGACCTTCCAGATGATGGGCAAAATCAACGACGTCAGAGAGAGCGGCAACGATCTCAACAGCCCGACGTCGCCCTACAACACTTGGAATGATAATATGCTGACCGTCGAATGGGAGTCGGCAAACAGCGCGATCGGTCAAAATTATCGTTTCTTGCGGTGGGAATACTATACTTATGCGCAGACCGAGACCGGCGATTGGGCATTCGGCTGGCAGACGATTCCGTACGGCGATCCCACACAGCAAAAATATACCTTCCCGCTCTCTGCCGTCTTCGGACTGAGCTATCTTGCGGGTCTTGGCGAAACGTCGGGATATTATTCGGAGTCGACCATCTACGACGGAAGCGGAAATCCCGCGGGATCGCGTATGATTCCGGCAGTGCGGATCCGTCCCGTATTCCAGCGGATCGAACGCGTCACGATTACGAGAGAAACATATTACAACTCGACCGAGGCGCCCGATGCCGATCATGTCAACGATAATCCTGCCGTCATTCAGCAGACCAACAGCATTTCGGGCTCGTTTGAGTACGGCAATACCGTTCTCCTGCTGCCCAACACCAGAACGGGCTATCGCTTCGTGGGCTGGTTCTTCGGGGAAGAAAACATCGCCGATATCCTCAACGATTGTGAGACGTTGCCCGAAAGCGAATGGACCGATCTGCATCGCCAACTGTATCGGGATTGCTCGATTGACAGCCGCGGACAGATGACGCTGATATTAAATACTTCTTACGAAGTGACGGCAAGATTTGTCAAAGAATGGGATATCACCATCCGCGTCGTCAACACTTCCGGCACGGGAACTCTGATCAGTCAAAGCGCTCCGTATCTTGCTTATTACGGTGCATTTGACAATCAATATATGGGCGGCAACGAAAACCCCGGTGATTTCACCGTTTATAATCGGGATATCCGTTCCATTACGTTAACGCTGACGGCGGGCACTTATATTCGGTTCGGTCTGACGATGATCGGGGCGGTTGCGGCAAACGCAATGATCGATCCGCGCTATGACAACTATGACGGCACATTCGTTACGTCCGACGCTGGTACCGTGCAGTTGACCTCGAGTGACGGCAGCGGCGATCGGTTGTATGCCGGCGGCAATCTGATGCTCGATCCCGATGTGCTGTCGCTGAACGATATTCAGGAGAGCTACAACAAAGTCTTGTACGAAATCGTAGCAAACGGACAAAAAGTCGTAGAAATCCGTTATTCGACCAAAGCGGTCCTGAACATCGAAGACGTCTATTACGGCTCGCAAATTAAGGTCAGCGACGCGTTGCGGGACGCACTCGGCTGGCAGAGCGATCTGATTAAAGACGGCAGCACGTTGGATTATTCGACGACAGACGCTTCCGGCAACGTTGTCACCACGCCCGACGGAAAAATCCGCATCGAAAATATACCCGTTTCGGACAGCGCAACGTTGAGCGGCAACTTCGGAGTAAGACTCAACGGCATGCTTTCCACCAAAATTTACGATATGCCCGTCGGAATCAATTTCAGCGGGCAGGGAATGACGCAAAAAGAGCAGACGATTTCGATGTTCGGCGGCGCAGACAGCGTCACGTCTGAAAATATGCCCTTTGCATACGGCGGTTCCCCCCAGGCCGGGGATGGCACGGAAGCAAATCCCTATTTGATTCAGACCGAAACGCAGCTCAATTATATTGACGTGATGTATGTGGCAAACAATTACACCGTCAGCGGTATCTACTTCAAAGTGCTGAGCAACAATAATATTGAATTCAAGCTTTCCAAGTCCTTGTGTTCGGGCGGCAGTACGCAACAAGGCTTTGACGGCTACTTTGACGGAAGCAACAGCTACTTCAACAATTTCCGTCAGAACCATTCGAACCGTGTGGCTTATGCCGGTCTCTTTGCCAAAATTGTCGGCGGTACCGTTAAAAATATGATTTTCGAAGGCTCTTCGATGTCGATCAGCGGTTCGGTTTCGGAGGCGGCGGGCTTCCTTGCCGGCTACGCACGGAATGCACACATCGAAAATATCAGCATCAGCAATGCCGCGCAAAAGTCGATCAGCATTCAAGGCCATATCGGCGCTATCGTCGGTACGGCAAGCGGCAATACCCAAATTCACAATGTATCGGCAGCGTCCCTTAATTTGTATACCACCAGCAAGGGGCGCGGCGTCGGCGGCATTGTCGGCTACGGTACGGTGTCGGGCTATGCTTCCGAAAGCGATGCGTTTATCCGCAATGCTACCGTCAACAATATCTCCATTCGCGCAGTCGAGCGCGCCGGCGGGATTGTCGGATGGTTGGAAGGCTCCGGGAAAGGGGATGGCGTTGACAACGCTACCGTCAGCGGTGAGATTAAGTTAGATGCGGGCGATGGACCGTTGTATGGAGGCAGTGGAGCATTGCTCGGCGGTATTGTCGGTTACAACGGCTCTAAGATCATTGAGAACAGCAACGTTACCGGCACGATTTCATTTGTTGCGCGCAATATTGCATCTCATAACGTCGACAACTGGTTTACGACGTTGGCAAATTATCGCGACCTCGGGGTCGGCGGAATTGTAGGCTATAATGCGTCCGGTACGGTGCGGAACAATCACCTCGGCAACGGCTTGAACCTCACGTTCACGGCGAACGGAGCGGTTGTCGGCGGCATTGTCGGGATCAACGAAGGCGGAAGCGTTACGGACAACGATACGCATACCACCCAGATTTACGTTACACATGAAAAAAACAACAGCAATGTTGTCGGTGCGATTGTCGGCGGTATGATCAGCGGAACGGTCAGTTCAAACTACACCCGTAAGCCGACCTCCGAAAAAACCGAAGGATATACGCCGAACAACCTCATCGAAGTCCGTACCGTCGGACAGGAGAATCCGGGATGGGCAACGGATATCGCGACAAGCGGATCTCCCGAAGGCGGAGATACCTCCACGTTCAGCTTGGGCGGCGCCGTCGGCTTCCAGCGCAGCGGAACGGTGTCGCGCAACCAGATCGCAGGTAATATCGTTGTCAACCGTCGGTTTACGACCAAAGCGTTTGCTTACAGCAACGTCGGCGGTATCGTAGGAACGTCCAATGCCGCGCAAAATATTTCCTCTAATACTTATAAAGGATTTATTTATGCGTATATCTTCATTTACTGTTCGGGAACCGAAAAGGACGGTGCCAACAGCAAATATACGGCAACAGGGCAGCATGCAGTACAGTATCTCGGCAGTATCGTCGGGAAAGGCGGCTCAGTGGGCGGCGGAAATCAGGCGAGCGGCGTAACGGTCAAGGCGGCTGAAATCGCGGTTTCGTATTCGAGAGAGTTTACCGAATCGAAGCCCGAAGGCGGACTCTGGGGCATCGGTGCCAAATATAAGAAAGACTACTACAACTACTACAAAGCGGTTTCGGAAGTCTGGTTGAGCGGAGACGGCGGCGCATCGATTCAAAGAGTGACGACGGCGAGAATCGGCGGATTCGGTACCGGCGACGGGCAATGGCGCAGCTTTATTGCCGCCAACGGTTGGCCGCTGTACAACTGGCCGAATACGAGCGGATATTACGGCTACGACAAGCCGATGCGCGGTATTTACCGGATCGGTACCTAAGCACAACAGCCGAGACAAGACAATCCCGAAAAGGCGACCGAAGGGTCGCCTTTTTGTTGTCCGGAAGCATAGATCGCTTTCAAAATTCATCGCGCATGGCGTTCGGAAAATCGAAACGGGACACTTAACTTTGCGTTTAGCGGCACTAAATCGGATATTTAACTTTTTGTTTACAGTTACTAACTCAAAATAAGTTTAACAAAAATAAGAAAATTGTTTGACAAGGCTAAAACAAGTTGCTATTATATTAGCGTTTTCTGTTACGGAGGAGAAACATGGAGATCGGATCCAAAATCAAAGCGATCAGACTGCAGCGAGGACTGACACAAGGGGAGCTTGCCAGCCGTTGCGAGTTGACCAAAGGTTACATCAGTCAGCTCGAAAACGATATTGCTTCGCCGTCGATCGGTACGCTGATCGACATTCTCAACGTGTTGGGCGTAACGCCGCAGGACTTTTTTACCGAGCCCAAAGCCGAAAAAATCGTATTTACCAAACAAGACTTTTTCGAATCGGAAAACGGAGACGGTCAGAACATCTGGCTGATCCCCAATTCCCAAAAAAACGAAATGGAACCGATTATCCTGGTTTTGCCGCCCGAAGGCGCGTCGGACGTGCGCTATCCCTTCGAAGGGGAGGAATTCGGGTATGTACTGGAAGGCAAAATCCGCATCGATACCGATACTGCATCGTACGAAGCCAAAAAGGGCGAAGCTTTTTATATCGACGGCAAGCACGAACATCGGATCATTAACATCACGGCAAAAACGGCGCGAATCGTCTGGGTGACGACGCCGAGCAATTTTTAAGGAGAAAGCAATGGCAGACAACAAAAAAATCATCGAACTGTGCAACGTCACCAAAGAGTACGACGGCAAAGCCGTTGTCAAAAACGTCAGTTTTTCGATTAAGAAAGGGGAGTTTGTTACGTTTCTCGGGCCTTCGGGCTGCGGCAAAACGACGACCCTCCGGATGATCGCCGGGTTCGAAATTCCGACGAGCGGAAAGATTCTGTTCGAAGGCGAGGACATCACCAAAATTCCGCCGCACTGTCGCAAAGTCAATACGGTATTTCAGAAATACGCTCTGTTTCCGCATCTTAACGTGTTCAACAACATCGCATTCGGGCTGAAGCTGAAAGCGGTGCCGACGGGAGAATTTGTCACGGACAAAAAGGGCAACCGTTACGAAAAGATGCGCAAGTACACCAAGCAGGAAATTGCGGCAAAGGTCAACGACGCGCTGAAGATGGTTGACCTCGAAGATTACGGACACCGTAACGTCAACAGTCTTTCGGGCGGACAGCAACAGCGTGTTGCCATCGCGCGCGCCCTGGTCAACGAACCCGAAATTCTGCTTTTGGACGAACCGCTCGGAGCGTTGGATCTCAAAATGCGCAAGGACATGCAGATCGAGCTGATGAGTATGCACAAAAAGATCGGCATTACCTTTGTTTACGTTACGCACGATCAGGAGGAAGCTCTGACCATGAGCGACACCATCGTCGTTATGAAAGACGGCGTAATCCAGCAGATCGGCACGCCGCAGAAGATTTACGACGAACCGGCAAACGCTTTTGTCGCAGACTTCATCGGCGAAAGTAACATTTTGTCCGGCACGATGATCGAAGATTACAAGGTCAGCTTTATCGGCAGAGAATTCGAATGTGTGGACAAAGGCTTCAAGGAAAATCAGCCCGTTGACGTGATCGTGCGTCCCGAAGATATTTATATCATCAAAGGCGATCCCGAGAAAGGTATGTTCAAGGCAACGGTTACCTCTTCGGTTTTCAAAGGCGATCATTACGAAATTCTTGCCGAACACGAAGGGAGCGAAATTCAGATTGTCGAAAACACCGAGTGTATCGTAGGGGAGGAGATCGGTGTATTCATTAAGCCGTTCGATATCCATATCATGAACAAAGCACGCATCATCAACGAGATCGAAACCGAAATGCTTGAGGACGGCAAAGTCGAAATTTGCGGAGCGGAATTCGAAACGGGGTCCGATCTGCCTGCCGGAACCAAGGTTAAGCTCAGCATTGCCTTTGACAAAGTCGACGTCGTTGACGACGAAGAGGACGGCGCAATCGGTGCCGATGTCGTATCGAGCATTTACAAAGGAAGCTATTATCAGGTCGTATTGCGTACCGATCACGACTATGACTTCTTTGTCGACACCACCGACGAATGGCTGAAAAACGACCGTGTGGGAATCAATATTGCCCCCAAGGATATCCAAGTGGAGGCGATCGGCTGACATGAAAAAACTTTCTTCGATGATCAAAAATTTCAGGATCACGCGCAGTGTGTTCAGCTTGCCTTACGTTATCTTTATGATGCTGTTTATTCTTGCGCCCTTGGTATTGATCCTGGTCAACGCGTTTCTGGCGGAAGGAAAGGTGACGTTTGACAACTTTGTCAACTTTTTCACCAATCGCGCAGGGCTGACGGTATTGCTCAACAGTTTGCTGGTCGGCGTCATCACGACGGGACTCTGCCTGTTGATCGGCTATCCCGCCGCGTACCTTTTGTCCAAACAGAGTTCGGGGCGCATCCTCGTCATCTTCTTTATGCTTCCGATGTGGGTCAACTTTTTGATCCGTACCTTGTCCACGAAGGCGATCTTCGAGGCGATCGGCGTCGAACTCGGATGGTTCACCGTCATTTTCGGTATGGTGTACAATTATCTGCCCTTCATGATTTTGCCCCTCCATACCGCTCTTGCCGGCATCGACAAAAGCTATGCCGAAGCCGCTGCCGACCTCGGTGCCAATCCCGTTGCGGCTTTTGTCAAAACTACGCTCCCGATGTCGGTCTCGGGGATTATCAGCGGCATTACGATGGTTTTTGTTCCTACGATTTCCACGTTTGCCATTACCGAGATCCTCTCCAATCGCAATATTTATCTCTTCGGTGACAGCATTCAGATGAAGTTTCTTGTCAGCGGCGACGTCGGCATCGGCAGCGTGATGAGTTTAATTATGCTGTTGTTTGTCCTGATCTCCAATTTTATCCTCAACCGCTTCCATAAGAAATCCGAAACAAAGGGGAAAAACGTATGGTAAAGAAGATTCTCGGCAACTGCTATCTCTATTTGTTGTTACTGATTTTGTACCTCCCCGTGGTGCTGGTGATTGTATATTCCTTCTCCAATACCGCAAACTTCACCTGGAGCAACGGGTTTACGTTTGACGCCTATATTGCGATGTTCAAAAGCAGCAAGGCGCCCGCATTGTGGGACGCCGTCAAAAATACCTTTATCATCGCGGCGGTTTCGGGCGTTGCCTCCACCGTGCTCGGTACGACGGCTGCAATCGGAATTTTCAATTACAAACGTCGCGCCCGTGCCGTGGTCGAAAGCATCAATCAGCTTCCCGTCGTCAACTCCGAAGTTGTCATGGCTGTTTCGCTGTTGTTGTTTTTCTCCTCCTTGCAAATACCGCTCGGATATCCTTCGCTGATTCTCGGTCATATCTCGTTCTGTACGCCTTATGTCGTACTCAACATTCTGCCGCGCCTCGAACAGATGGATCCCAATATCTACGAAGCGGCACTCGATCTCGGTGCCAATCCCTTCAAAGCGATGATCAAAGTCATCATCCCGTATATCTTCCCGAGTATCGTGTCGGGAGCGGTTCTGGCGTTCGCGCTGTCGATGGACGACTTCATCATCACCCAGATCAACAAGGGCGCCGCAAGCGGCATCAATACGCTGTCGACCTTCATTTATTCCGACGCCCGCGTCAAAGGGTTGGAACCGTTCTGGTTTGCCGTATTCTCGATTATCTTTATCATCATGCTTACCACGCTTCTCGTTATCAATCTGCGCAAACAAAAGAAGGAGGACGTCAAATGAAACGCTTAACGCTTGCTTTGATCTTCGTGCTCGCTTTGACGGCGGCACTTTTCCCCGCACTTTCGTTTGGCGCAGTTGCGGATGCCGCAACCGAAGTTTTGGTAGTCTATAACTGGGAAGAGTATATCAGCTTGCGCGGAGAAGAAGACCCCGACGATCTCGAAGAACGTGACCTTGTCGCAGGGTTTCAGCGCTACTACAAAGCTATGACCGGCAACTCCATCGAAGTCCGCTATACGACCTTCGATACCAACGAAACGATGATGGAAACGTTGCGCGGAACGATCGATTTGATCTGCCCTTCGGAGTACGCCATTCAGCGCCTGAAGTCGCAGGACAAGCTGATGTCGCTGACCGAAGCGCAACAGCGTTCGGGCTACACCTTGCAAAACAAAGGCAACATCAATCCCGTCATCTATGATCGCGTCGAAAAGGCGGGGATGGCAATCGGCGATTATTTTGTCCCGTATATGTGGGGAACGCTCGGGATTATGTACAATGCCGACGTCGTGACCGAAGCCGATCTCGAAGCGGGATACGGGATCTTGTGGAACGCCGCGGGCAATCCTCAACTCAACAAAAATATCTTTTTGAAAGACAGCATCCGTGACACCTATGTCGCAGCCGTCCTGTATCTCAAAGAGCAAAACCGTCTGGAAGGCACGCCCTACGAAGATTACACGGTACAGGAACTGATCAACTGTACCGACACAACCATGCTGTCGCTTGCCGAAAACGCGTTGATCGAGCAGAAGGCTGTCAACAAGGGATACGGCGTCGACAACGATAAAGTAGAACTGATGAAAGGAACGGCTTATGTCGATCTTGCCTGGAGCGGGGACGCTGTTTACTCCATCGACGAGGCGGAAGAGGGCGTCAATCTCGATTATTTTGTCCCCGAAGTCGGCGGAAATATCTGGTTTGACGGCTGGGCGATTCCCAAAGACAATGCCCGCAACCTGAAAGCCGCGCTGATGTTTATCGATTACTTGTGCTTGCCGGTTTCCGCCGTCAAAAATATGGACTTTATCGGCTATACGTCTGCCGTTGATGCAAGCGCGATTCTTGCCGACGAAGAGGCGGTACAGCTTCTTGCCGATTACGAATACGATGTCGACGAATTTTTTGCCGATCCCGTCCGCTATCCCGATACGAGCAGCGAAAATCTCGGGGTCATGCAGGATTTCGGTGCGCGCAATTCGGCGGCAAACGCCATGTGGGAGAACGTCAAAGCCTATGGCGGTACGCCTTGGATTCTGTGGGTTGTCGTAGGAGTGATTGCCATTGTCGGTCTGGGACTCGGCGTGGCGTTCTATTTCGCCGGTCACTATGTGCCGCGTCTTAAAAAAATAAAGTCTTAATCCGTTCGGATCAACTCATCGTTTCAATGGAAGAAAAAAGGCAACTCTTGGAAGTTGCCTTTTTTGCAAACGATCGGGATGCGCCGCCAATATGGGGTAAAACAAAACAAAAGCGAAGATCAAATTGGTTTTCCCCCTTGAAATCGGCTTTTATATTATATATAATAAATATAGCTTTATTTTAGGGAGTAATCAATGAATCAACAAGTCAGATTAAGTCTGCACCGCCTTTTCGGCGCGGCAGGAATGATTCGGCAAAAGGTCTATACCCGCCTTGCCAGTTTTTGCGTGGAATATGCGCATTCCGACGAACCCGTTCCGTTTGAAAAGAGAAAGGAACTCAAGTATCTTCCCATCGCACCCGGACAGTGCTGGTCCGATATCCCGTACGGATGCGGGTGGTTCCATCTGACGGCAACCGTCCCCCAAAAAGCCAAAGGCAAACACGTTGCGTTTCTGATTGCGTTGGGCGGGGAAGGCTGTCTGATCGACAACGACGGAAACCCCGTTGACGGGCTGACCAAAATCGGCGGATTCATCGAAGCGTTGCAACCGGCGGTGGCAAAGCGTCTGATCGAATACAAGCAGAATGCGGACGGGGGAGAAACGTTGGATCTTTGGATCGAAGCGGGCAACAATCACATGTTGAGCGACATCTTCAAACGTGCGTATTTCAAGCAGGCGGACATTGTCGAGGTACGCGACGACATCAAGGCGTATTATTATGACTATCTTGCTCTGTTGATGCAGGCGGGTGTCTGTGAAGAAGGGAAGCGTTATACGATCACGGCGGCGCTGAAAGCATCCCGCAAAGCGGCAAAGCATTACGCGCCCGAGGACGTTGCCAATGCGCGTGCCGTTCTTGCGGAGGAGATGAAAAACGGGGAACAAAATCCTTATACCGTTTATGCGACGGGACACGCCCATCTCGATCTTGCATGGCTTTGGCCCATCCGCGAGACCAAGCGGAAAGCGGTGCGTACCTTTACCAACGCGTTGACGAATATCGAAAAATACGACGGCTATATCTTCGGCGCCAGTCAGCCCCAACAGTTTGCCTGGATGGAAAAGGAATATCCCACCTTATTTGCCCGCATCAAAGAGCAGGTCGAAGCGGGCAGAATCGAAGTCCAGGGCGGGATGTGGGTCGAGTGCGATACCAACGTTACCTCGGGCGAATCGCTGATTCGTCAGAACCTGTACGGAAAGCGGTACTGGAAAGAAAAATTCGGCAAGGATATGAATTTCTGTTGGTTGCCGGACGTATTCGGTTTCAGCGGCAATCTTCCTCAAATTCTTAAGAAGTGCGGGATGGACTACTTCCTGACGATCAAACTCAGCTGGTGCGAACACAACAAATTCCCGCATCGCACGTTTGTATGGGAGGGGATTGACGACAGTTCGGTACTGGTCAGCATGCCGCCCGAAGAGACCTACAACAGCGACGGTACGCCGTACGGCATCGCAAAAGCCGTCAAGAATTTCCCCGAAAAGGATGTTTTGCAAGAGTTCCAGATGCTATATGGGATCGGGGACGGGGGCGGCGGACCCGGAGAAGGGCATATCGAGTCGGTGATGCGTGAAGGGCATATGGCAGGGATGCCTAAGGTCGTTATGACGCCGGCGCAGGCATATTTCGATCGCTTGGGCGGATATGCCGACAAATTACCGCGTTATAAGGGAGAATTGTACCTCGAAAAGCATCAGGGAACCTATACCACGCAAGGTAAAAACAAGTGGTATAACCGTAAGATCGAAACCCTTTTGCACAACGTCGAGCTGGTCGGCGCGGCGGCGTCGCTCAACGGATATTGCTATCCTGCCGCCCGCGTGGAGGAAATCTGGAAAGAAGTTTTGTTGTACCAGTTCCACGACATTATCCCGGGGTCGAGCATCAAACGGGTTTATGACGAAAGCGTGGCGCGCTACGGCATTCTGTATGACGAACTGGAAGCTATCGAGCGGGACGCCTTGTCTTATCTCAAGGGAGAAGGGGACAATGCCCTCAATGCGACGAGCTACGACATCGATCGCGTTGTCGAACGGAACGGGAAATATTATCGTTTCCGCGCGCCTGCCTACGGGACGGGCGCACTGATCCCGGCGGAAGAAAATCCTGCCTTGAAAGCCGAAAACGGCGTTCTTGAAAACGAGTATCTCCGCGTGACGATCGGCAAGGACGGCAATCTCGATCAGATTGTCGTCAAAGAAACGGGCAAGGAGTATGCCGGTCGGTTTATGAACCGCCTGAACGTATACCGCGACAAACGGCTCTATTACAATGCCTGGGATATCGACATCAATTATACCAAAAAAGCGCCGACGGCATTTACGTTGGAGTCCGTGTCGTATCAGACCGAAAGCGGCGCGGCGATTGCCGTCTGCAAGTATCGTTACGGCAAATCGACGCTGACCCAGAAGATCGAGCTGAAGTCGGGGAGCCGCCTGGTCGAATTTACGACGACGGTTGACTGGCAGGAAACGCACAAGATGCTTCGTGCCGAATTCCGTCCCGCCGTGTTTGCACCGCAGGTGACTTGCGATATTCAGCTGGGCAACCTCAAACGTTCGACCGGAGATCAAAGCAAGATCGAAAAGGCGCAGTTTGAAATTTCGGCGCACAAATGGATCGACGTTTCGGAGAACGGATACGGGTTAAGCGTGCTGTCCGACTGCAAATACGGCTGGCGCGTCAAAGAAGGTCTGATTTCGCTTAACATGTTGCGCAGCCCGATGTGGCCTGCCAAAAACGCCGACAAAGGAACGCATACCATCCGATACGCACTGTATCCCCACGAGGGAGACTGCTATGAAGCCAATACCGCGCGGGAAGGCTACTTCTTCAACAATCCGCCGATCGCGGCAGAAGGGAGTGCGATGCAATCCTTTGTTGCAAGCGACAATCCGCATGTCGTCGTCGAAACCGTCAAGCCGTCCGAAAACGGTGAAGGGATTATCGTCAGAATGTACGAGGATAGCGGAGCAAGCACGACGGCGAAACTCAGCGTTTCGTTCCCGTACCGAAGCATGGTCGAAACCGATCTGATCGAAACCGAACTCGGCGCAATCGACGATCTGACGCTGACGTTCAAACCGTTTGAAATCCGCACCTTCCTGTTCCGCTGAGCGGAGGGAGTCCGATCGGCGGTCGAACGCCGATCGAAAGCGTATCAAAAAAGCGGGTCGTGAGACCCGCTTTTGTTGTATGGCTACGGATTATTGAACCTCGTCGCCCGCTGTTTCGCTTTGCGCTTCTTCCTGTGCTTTGTCTGCTTGACGACGCGCTTCGTTTTCGGCGCGGATTTCTTTGAGCTTCTGATCGCTCATTTCGTATCCGTGGAGGGGGATTGCCTGCAAAATACAGCCGATCGCCGGGACAACGGTGATCAAGATAAACATCATCAACGTGATCTCGGGGTATTCGGCAGCAAAGTTCAAAGTATAGGTCTGTCCGATCGCCGAAGCTTCCTGGATTTTTTGGTTCAGTACGTCGATTACTGCGGTATAACTGACAAATCCCAACAGAAGGTTGGAGATTAAGATCGCGATGCCCGAAACCAGTTTCGCCTGGAAGGTCAGTCCGCTGAAGAAAATCCCGTCGTTGCGTTTTCCGGTTTTCCACTCGATATAGTCGACGCTGTCTGCGATCATGACGGGCTGAAGCGCCGTCGTAAATCCGGTCATAAAGCCGAATACCAACAGCATGGCGATCATCAACGTGATATATCCCGCTTCGTGGATGTGTTCAAGATTTCGGAACCCGACAAAGAACAGGATCAGCATGGGGATTGCGCTGAGATAGGACGACCAGACATAAAGGCGTTTTTTGGTCAGCTTTTGTCCGAACAGAGGCGTCAACGCCATCGCACTGAGATTGCCGACGAGATAGGGCGCACCGAGGTAAATGATCCAAAGTCCCTCATATCCGTTGCCCATAACCCATTTGCAAAAGTACATGCCCGCAGTCAGCAGGAGGGTCTTGGTACAGCCCAGAATGCTGGAGGTGACGACACGCAGGAAGGGCTTATTTTGTTTGATCAGGTGGATGCTGCCCTTGACCGTGGTTTGTTGAGAATCGGATACCGTAACACGCTCTCTGGTGAACGGAAACGCGACTTTGAACAAAATCATTCCGATAAAGACGAGGATTGCCGTTGTCAGCAGATAGCCTTGTTCCTGCGAGAAATATCCTTCGTAATTGGCAAGCCCCGTATCGGGAAAGATGCCGAGATCGAGTTTGCCGAAGAAGTTTTTGATGGGCGCGTAAATTGCCGTTACGATTGCGCCGCAGCTACCGACGACACGCGCGAGCGAAATCAGTTTGGTTCTTCTCGTTTCGTCCGGGATCATACGGGACGGGAGGCTCCACAGCGGGATATCGCACATGGTGTAGACAGGGGACCAGAGAAAATACATGATGCAGAGGAAGGCGACTCTGCCTGCCATCGACCAGCCCGAAATCGGCATAAACAGCGCGAGCGTGACGATTGCGACGGGGAGGGGCATATACTTCAGGTACGGGCGGCACTTGCCCCAACGGGTATTGGTGCGTTCCATGAGATACCCCATGACGGGATCGTTGAGGGCGTCCCAGACGCGGCAAAGGGTGAAGATAATGCCGACGACGGCGATATCGATCATAACAACGTCGGTGTAGAACAGTGACAGCGCCGCACCGATGATGTTGTAAATGATGTTTTGTCCCAACAATCCGACCAGAAATGCGCGCCCTTCTTTGGACTGATACTCTCCTGCCGGACGGTCGGCGACGGGGAAGGACCAAGTCAGGGCTTTTTTAATAACGTTCATAAGCAGAAAGCCTCCTTTTTATCCTGCATTTATTATAGCATCCCGGCGCGCCTCGCGCAAGAGCGAAAAAGCAGCCTTGCGGCTGCTTTTTCAAACAAAGTTTTCAGAAGCTCGTTGTCGTCAGTTGCGGCTTCCGACATACTGTTTGATATCGGAAACATAAGTATATTTTTTGGCTTCCGCTCCGTCGGCTACGACCAGGGTCGGAGCCGCCATAATGCCGTATTGTTTGGCGAGTGCGGCGTTTTCGTTGGCGTCGATGACGTCATAGGCCACGCCTGCCGCGTCAAGAATCTGCTTTGCGACTCTGCAGTTGGGGCAGGTTTTGGTCGTGAAGAGATAGGTCTTGGCGGGGGCGGCAACGGCTTCTTGCTTTCCGTCTTCGTGCTTTACGCCGGTGTGGGTCAGGCGGGAAGTCGCGATGTTGTAGACTTTACGGTCTTTGAATTCTTGCGATTTGCCATCGTTCCAGTTTTGGACGGGACGATAGTAACCCGTGATACGGCTGTAAATTTCGGTCGAACGATGGCAAGTCGGGCAGGACTCCTGTTCGCCTTGCAGATAGCCGTGGTCGGGGCAGATCGAGTAGGTCGGCGACAGCGTATAGTAGGGGAGTTTGTAGTTTTCGGCAATCTTGCGTACCAGGGTCGCCGCCGCTTTCCAGTCGGGAAGTTTTTCGCCGAGGAAGGCGTGGAAAACCGTACCCGACGTATAAAGCGTCTGCAGCTCGTCCTGGACGTCAAGCGCCGAGAAAATATCGTCGGTGAAGCCTACGGGGAGGTGCGAACTGTTGGTGTAGTACGGCGTCCCGTTCATGTTGGCGGTCAAAATATCGGGGAACTGTTCGACGTCGTGCTTTGCAAAGCGGTAGCTGGTCGACTCGGCGGGCGTCGCTTCGAGGTTGTAAAGATCGCCGTATTTCTCTTGATAATCGGACAGGCGTTCCCGCATGTGGTTGAGGATGTCTTTGGCAAATTCCTGCGTTTCGACGTGCGTCAGATCCTTCTGCAGCCATTTGGCGTTGAGTCCGGCTTCGTTCATGCCGACCAAGCCGATGGTCGAGAAGTGGTTGTCAAAGGTGCCGAGGTAGCGTTTGGTGTAGGGGTAAAGTCCTTCTTCGAGCAACTTGGTGATGACGGTACGCTTGATTTTGAGCGAACGTGCGGCAATGTCCATCAGACGATCAAGACGGGCATAGAACTCTGCGGGATCTTTGGAAAGATATGCAATCCGCGGGAGGTTGATCGTTACGACGCCGACCGAACCGGTCGATTCGCCACTGCCGAAAAATCCGCCCGATTTTTTGCGCAATTCTCTGAGGTCGAGGCGCAGACGGCAGCACATACTGCGGACGTCGCTGGGTTCCATATCGGAATTGATATAATTGCTGAAATAGGGCGTACCGTATTTGGACGTCATTTCGAAAAGGAGGCGGTTGTTTTCTTTATCCGACCAATCGAAGTCCGAGGTGATCGAGTAGGTCGGGATGGGATATTGGAAGCCTCTTCCGTTGGCGTCGCCTTCGATCATGATTTCGATGAAAGCTTTGTTGACGAGATCCATTTCTTTTTGGCAGTCGCCGTAGGTGAAGTCCATCTCTTTGCCGCCGACAATGGCTTTCATCCCCGCAAGGTCTTTGGGGACAACCCAGTCGAGGGTAATGTTGGAGAAGGGTGCCTGCGTGCCCCAACGGCTGGGGGTGTTGACGCCGTAGATAAAGGATTCGATGCACTTTTTGACCTGGTCGTATGAAAGGTTGTCCACGCGTACAAACGGCGCGAGATAGGTGTCAAACGAGGAGAACGCTTGCGCACCTGCCCATTCGTTTTGCATGATCCCGAGGAAGTTGACCATTTGATTGCAAAGCGTGGCAAGGTGACGGGCGGGAGAGGAGGTGATTTTTCCGGTAATGCCGCCGAGCCCTTCCTGAATCAGTTGTTTGAGGGACCAGCCCGCACAATATCCGGTCAGCATCGAAAGGTCGTGGAGATGAATGTCGCCGCTGCGGTGGGCGTTGGCGATTTCTTCGTCATAGACTTCGCTGAGCCAGTAGTTGGCGGTGATGGCGCCGGAATTGGACAGAATCAAACCGCCGACCGAATAAGTGACGGTGGAGTTTTCTTTGACGCGCCAGTCGGCAACGCGGAGGTAACTGTTGACCAAGTCCTTGTAATTAAGGTAGGTGGACTTCATGTTACGGATTTTTTCGCGTTGTTTGCGGTAGAGGATATAAGTTTTGGCAACGTCGGCATAGCCCGCCTGGCTGAGGACGGATTCGACGCAATCCTGAATCTCTTCGACCGAAATCAGATTGTCTTTGATTTTGGGTTCGAACTCTGCGGTTACGCGCAGCGCCAAGAGATCGATGACGCTCTGATGCGTCGGCTTTTCGAGCGCGTCGAAGGCTTTGCGGATGGCGACGGAAATTTTGGAGATGTCAAACTCGGCGATTTTGCCGTCTCTTTTTTTGACTTGATACATATCGATTCCTCCCTCGGAAATTATTGCTGACCTGATCGAATCCGTTAAATTCGATCGTATTCGATTATAGCATACCCCAAAAAGAAAATCAATATCTTGTATATAAAATTTTCAAAAAATACAATATCTTGTGGTCAGATACCTCTGAGCTCGGCATTAGGTACAAATTGTCGCACGATTGAAAGGATTTCGGTCATTTCCCGATCGGAGTAGGCGTGAAGCCCCGGGGTCAACACTTCGTCGGAAGCGCGGAAGGCTTGCAGAAAGTAGCGGGAGGCGCCTTTGATCGCCGCTGCGGCATCCGCCATCGAGCGGGGCGTATGGAGTTCTTTGACGACGGTGGTGCGGAATTCGTAGGGGACTTTGTCGCCGAGGAGCAGGGCAACGCTTTGCCGAACGGGAGCGACGTCGTAAGACGGAATGCCGACGGTTTCGGGATAGCGGTCGAAGCTGTTTTTAAGATCCATCGCGACGTAGTCGAGCAGCCCGCGGTCGATCAGCGCAAACAGGCGGTCGGGAAAGCTGCCGTTGGTGTCGAGCTTGACGGCAAAGCCTTCTTCTTTGATCCGCGCGATAAAATCGGTGACGGAAGGATGTACCAAAGGTTCCCCGCCCGTCAGGCAAACGCCGTCCAGCAGTCCTTTCCGCTTGCGGAGAAAGTCGAAAAATGCTTCGTGATCCATAAACGCGGGCATCCTGCCCGAGAGAAGAGAGGAGTTTTGACAAAAGGGGCAACGGAAGTTGCAGCCGTCGGTAAAGACGGTGCAGGCGGTTTTCCCCGGGAAATCGAGAAGCGTTAATTTCTGAAGTCCTGCAATGTTCATGGTTCTCTCCTGCAAAGGCGATGTGCCGATACCGACAGTATAACACCGCCCGCCCGCCGACGCCAACGGTTTTGTCGGAGTTGACAAAAAAAGTCCCGCGCGCGGCGGGACTTCTTCGATCGATTGCGTTTGAATCAGTTTTTGGGTTCGGGTACCAGCATGGCTTGCAATGCGTTCATGATATTGTTGAACTGCACGGCATAGCTGTCGCCCGATCCGATGACGGTGACGCATTTGTGTTCGACCGCCTGGACAAATTCGTATCTCCCGGACAGTACGGCGATACAGCCGTCGGGATTGGGGAAGTCCAGCAATACGAAGGGGCGTTTGCGGGTGTATTCGCCGCGTCCGGCTTTGGTTTTGCCCGCTTTGACGCGGAGATACGCCGCGATTTCGGGATACAATTCGTTGCCGTCTTTGTCGCGCGTTGCGCCGACGCGGAATTGATAAATACGGTCGGTCTGCTTTTCGGTCCATTTGGTCATCGGTTCCCAGCCCAGCTTGTTGGCTCTGGACATTGCCCGCGTGATCATATAAAGGGACATTTTGACTTTGAGATATTGTCCCCAGGGATCGGAAGCGTCGGGGACATAGTCGGGCATCATCTTCATGAGATTGAGCATCAGGAAGAGGAAGCGGAACGTCCCTTTTTTGAACATGTTTTTGAGGAGGGGTTTGACGATCCCGAGCATATCGAGAGGGGAGTTGCCCTTAAAGACGCCCAAAAGGCTCTTGATCGAGGGGAACGCCATATCGATCACGGGGAGATCACCTTCGTATTTGCCTTCGTAAACTTTGAAGCGTTTGCCTTCTTCGGTTTTGGCGGCTTCTTCTTCGGACAGGAATACGATATGACAGGCGACGGGATTTTCGTCATCCTCGGCACTGAATTGCACAACGGTGTTGAGGTCGCGGAATTTGGCTGCCTGTTTGGGGTCTTCTTCCAGCGGAACTCTCATTGCGGGGAAAGCCGCCGTAAAAAACAGCTTCGCCGCAAGGACGTCTTGTTGGGATGCTTTGTTGACACTCATATAGCACCTCCCGATCAGTCTTCGTCGGACCAGTCTTCGTCGGCTTCGATCTCTCTGCCGAGGAGTTCTTTGACCGTCTCGGCGATTCCGGTAGAGTCGAGTTTGTATCTTGCGTAAAGGTCTTCGGGATAGCCGATGACGCTGAATTCGTCGGGGATGCCCAGTTTGGTGAAGGCGCAACCTTTGCCCGACTCGGCAATTACCGCGGCAACGGCGTCACCCAGACCGCCGATGACGTTGTGTTCTTCGACCGTCAGAATACGGCGGGTATCCATGACCGCTTTCATGATGGCGTCTTTGTCGATGGGTTTCAGGGTATGCATGTTGATGACGCGGCAGCTGATGCCTTCGGCTGCGAGATCTTTTGCCGCTTCGCGCGCCTGGAGAGTCGGCGTTCCGCAGGTGATAATCGTAATATCGCCGCCTTCGTGAAGGGTCATCGCTTTTCCGATTTCGAAGTCAAAGTTTTCGTCGTCGTGCATCGGAGGTTCGAAGCCTCTGCCGACACGCATATAGAAGGGACCTGCGTGATCGATACAGGCGCGCACGGCTTTGGCGGTTTCGAAGCCGTCTGCCGGAATGACGACGGTCATATTGGGAATAGCGCGCATAATGGCAAAGTCTTCGGTGCAATGATGCGTTGTGCCCGCCGTCCCGAAACTCAGTCCGCCGTGTGTCGCGATGATTTTGACGGGAAGGTTTTGGTAAGCAATGTCGGTGCGGACTTGTTCGCCCCCGCGCAGACACGCGAAAATCGCAAACGTCGAAGCAAAGGGGATCAGCCCCGTTTTGGCAAGCCCCGCCGCAACCCCGAACAGGTTTTGCTCGGCAATCCCGACGTTGAAGATCCGTTCGGGAAATTGGTCGCCGAACAGTCCGATGTTGGTCGATTTGGCAAGGTCGGCGGTTACGCCAACGATACGGGGATCGGTTGCGCCCAATTCTGCCAATACACGTCCGTAAATTTCTTTGGACGCCATTTTGTTTGCGTCATATGTGGTCCAAGTGGTTCCTTCTGCCATTTGTGTTGTCCTCCTTATTGCATTGCTTCGATGTCGCGTTTGGCTTCAGCGGCAAGATCGCTGTTCATAGCACCGTAGTGCCAGGGTACTTTGCCTTCAAATTTCTTGACGCCTTTTCCCTTGACGGTGCGGGCGATGATGCAGACGGGTTTGTCTTTGACCGCCCAAGCTTTGGTCAAAGCTTCGTCAACCTGCGCCATGTCGTTGCCGTCGGCGACGTCGATCACATACCAGCCGAACGCTTCCCATTTTTTGTCAATGGGTTCGATGCCCATGACTTCTTCGGTCGGACCGTCGATCATCAGTTTGTTGCGGTCGACGATTGCAATCAGATTGTTGAGTTTGTAATGCGCGCCCGCCATGGCCGCTTCCCAGACGCTGCCTTCGTTTTGTTCGCCGTCGCCCATCAGAACTACGACTTTGGCGTCAATGTTTTGGTAACGGTTGCCGAGCGCCATTCCGACGCCCATCGGCAGACCGTGACCGAGCGAGCCGGTCGAAGCGTCACACCCTTTGATTTTTTTGCTGTCCGGATGCATGCCGTAAGCAGATTCGTAATGGTTGAAGTCCTTAAGGGAGTCCATCGGCACAAAGCCTGCCATCGCGAGGCAGGGGACGTATGCCAGCGCGCAGTGTCCTTTGCTCAGAAGGAATCTGTCGCGTTGTTCCCAGTTGGGGTTTTGGACGTCGACGTTGAGATGCTTGAAGTAGAGCGCTGTAAGAATGTCGGCGCAGCTCAACGATCCCCCAACGTGACCCGAACCGGCATAGACGGCGGTTTGAATGATATTCAGACGCAGTTCTTTTGCCTTTTGCTTTAATTGGTCAACAGAAACGTTTTTCGGCATAATAAGCCCTCCGATAGAGTAATATAGTTTCATTATATAAGGGCGAAAAGGGAATGTCAATACCCAAATCCCGCAGGCAGCGGCGTTTCGGACAACAAAAAAAGCGCCGAAGCGCTTTTCCGAAAACTTTTGAACCGCTTTATTTTGCGTTGAAATATTCGGTTGCAAGCAAAATCATCAGAACAACCAAGAGATTGCCTTGGTCGTGCATGCGAATCTGATAGCGATCGGGGTCGTCGAGACAGGGAACGATGTTTGCGGCGATATCTTTGCCGTAATAAATATCGAAGTTATACGCTACGGTGTCGCCCCAGATCGAATAGGCGGGTGTGTTTTTTCCTTTGAGTTGATCGACGTATTGCTGATCGTCTTTTTCGAGCTTGTACGGTTCGAATTCGAAGCGGTTTTTGCCGTAACAAACAAGGTTGATCGCCCCCGGAAACGCAGGACGACTGGATGCAACCGACAGTTTTGCGCCGTGCTTAGAAAAAACGACTTGCGCAATCTGCGCGCCGACTTTGTTGTAGATATAATATCCTTGCCGGATTTTGGCGATTTTGCAAAGGGGTTCGCCGATCGAAGTCTTGACAACGTAATCTTCGGGCAGGGCAAACAGATTTTTCCGGATTTTGAAAATCATCATCCACACCTCTTTCTAATTTAGATTCATAATACTATATAAGAAGCGAAATGTCAATCTTTTATTTCTCCGCAACCGCTTTGCCGATGCGAGAGGCGTTTGAACCGCCGCGTTTTGCGGCGAAAAAATCAAATCGAAAATTCTTCAAAATTTTTTTGCAAAACATTGTTCAAATGTTTGACATCCCTTTCGATCGATGGTATGATTATCAAGCTATCGTCCAAAGGGACACGACAGTCACGGCGGATGAAGTTACAAAGGACCGCTTTCCGGGGGTATAGCTCAGCTGGTAGAGCACCTGCTTTGCAAGCAGGGGGTCAGCGGTTCGAATCCGCTTACCTCCACCAGACGGCGGACACAATATAGGCTGGTAGCTCAGCAGGTTAGAGCACGCGCCTGATAAGCGCGAGGTCGGTGGTTCGAGTCCACTTCAGCCTACCACCGCTTATGCGGAAATCGCACCTTGACAACTGCATATAGAGTTAGACAAAACAAATATCAGTAAGAGTAATACAAATTATTCACGAGATATTTTGCTGAGGAAAGACCAAAACAAAGTTCTTAGTAGAATCGAGACTTAGAGACGAGATTAAGCTAATAAGAGCGTAGGGTGGATGCCTTGGCACTAGGCGCCGATGAAGGACGTGACAAGCTGCGATAAGCTGCGGGGAAGTGCAAATGACTTTTGATCCGCAGATTTCCGAATGAGGGAACTCAACGGTTTTAATCGACCGTTATCCGTAAATGAATCCATAGTTTACGGAAGGGAACCCGGGGAACTGAAACATCTTAGTACCCGGAGGAAGAGAAAGAAAACAATCGATTTCCTGAGTAGTGGTGAGCGAAAGGGAAAGAGCCCAAACCTAGCATAGTGATATGCGAAGGGGTAATGGACCCCATACCGTATTCCGATACATAGTCGAACCCGGCTGGAAAGCCGGACCAAAGAGAGTAACAGTCTCGTAGGCGAAATGTAGGAGAAGCGAGGGGTATCCGGAGTACCACAGGACACGAGGAATCCGGTGGGAAGGCGGGGGGACCACCCCCCAAGGCTAAATACTACTTGGTGACCGATAGCGCAGAGTACCGTGAGGGAAAGGTGAAAAGAACCCCGGGAGTGGAGTG
>DVOH01000010.1 GCA_018713745.1 Candidatus Stercoripulliclostridium merdipullorum
CGCGAATTTTGGTGTAAGGGATATTACGTAGATACCGTGGGTAAAAACGGACAGGCGATAAAGGAATACATAGCAAATCAGCTGAAGTATGATAAAGAAGCAGACCAATTAAGTATATTTGACCCACGGGACCCGTTTACGGGTAAGCAGATAACAAATGCATGACTGGCAGTAAAAACAAAGGCACTTGTGCCCCGCCGGTAAAGATTAGGTTTATGCCCGAAAATGAAAAACCACCCGCTTGGCGGGTGGATATTTATTGATTCGGGCGGCGGAAAAGACGATGCGTAAGGCAAAAGACTTTTGATTGCCTTTTCGGTCGCGGTATGGTAAAATATTTTTAACATTCGATTGCTGCGGAGGTCGGCGTGAAACAGGATTATCTCAGGTTCGAGCGGGAGTTCCTTGCTCCGTACGCCTTTTTTTCGGAAAATACCGCAGGCAGGGCGACGCCCCTTGAGCCTTGCCCGTTGCGGACGGAATTTCAGCGTGATCGCGACCGGATTTTGCACTCCAAGGCGTTCCGTCGTTTGAAACATAAAACGCAGGTGTTTTTGTCGCCGCACGGCGATCATTATCGCACCCGGCTGACGCATACTCTCGAAGTGACGCAGATTGCGCGCACGATCGCAAGAGCTTTGCGCCTCAACGAAGACCTGACCGAGGCGATCGCCTTGGGACACGATCTCGGTCATACGCCGTTCGGGCATGCGGGAGAGCGCACGCTTAATCGAAAATCGGGACATTTTGCACACAACGAACAGAGCCTAAGGGTGGTCGACGTACTGGAAGAAGACGGGAGAGGGCTTAATCTGACCGCCGAAGTGCGGGACGGAATTCTCCAGCACAAGTCGGACGGAACGGCAAAGACGCTCGAAGGCAACGTCGTCAGTCTTGCCGACCGTATCGCGTATCTCAATCACGACATCGACGATGCCATGCGCGCGGGGCTTTTGTCCGAGGACGACGTCCCCGCCGATATCGACCGACTGTTGGGCAGGGGAAAGGGGAAAAAAATCAACGCCCTGGTGGGTGACATCGTGCGGGAAAGTTACGGGAAGCCCGTCGTCATGCAATCCGAGCCGTACCGCAAAGCGATGCAGGATCTCCGCGCGTTTATGTTCGACGCCATCTATCTCAATCCCCGCGCCAAGGCGGAAGAAGCAAAGTCGGATCGTATGATCGCGTTGCTGTATGACTTTTACATGAGCAATCCCGCGGCGGTCCCCGCGGGGTATCGCGCCGTGACGGACGACCCCGCCGTATTTGTAGTGGATTATATTGCCGGAATGACCGACAATTACGCAATCCGAATGTTCAACGATATTTTTGTACCGAAGGAATGGCAAATTTAATGGAACTCGATCTTTCACAACTCAATGCCGCCCAACGACAGGCGGTTGAAGACACCGAAGGCTATGTATTGGTTTTGGCGGGGGCAGGCTCGGGGAAAACGCGGGTGCTGACCCATCGCGTCGCCTATTTGATCAAAGAAAAGGGGGTGGAATCCTATCGGATCCTCGCCATCACGTTTACCAACAAAGCGGCAAACGAGATGAAAGAGCGTCTTGCCCGTTTGTTGGGAGAAGACAACGAAGTATGGATTTCGACCTTCCACAGCCTTTGCGCGGCGATTCTCCGTCGTCACGCCAAACAGCTCGGTTACGGGGACAATTTCAGTATTTACGATGAGTCCGACGCCCGTCGGCAAATCAAAAAAATTCTGCGCGAAAAGCACCTTGACGAAGCCAAACTCGCCGACGTTTATCTCGGCTATATCGGCGACGCCAAAAGCAGAGGGTTGACGCCCGACGCGTATTATGCCGATCTCAACGGAAGTATCGACGATGCCGACCTGATCCGAGAAATTTACGAACGGTATCAAGAGCTTCTGACGCAAGCCAACGCGATGGATTTTGACGATTTGCTATATAAGACCAAAGAGTTGTTTTTGCGCTGTCCCGATGTGTTGGAGTATTATCGCAATCGCTTCCGCTATATTCATGTGGACGAATTTCAGGATACCAACGGCGTGCAGTACGAGCTGGTCAAACTTTTAAGCTCCAAGCACGGCAATCTGTTTGTCGTCGGGGACGACGATCAAAGCATTTACTCGTGGCGGGGCGCGGTCGTCGGCAATATCCTTCATTTCGACCGTGAGTTCCCCGAAGCAAAGGTTTATCGCCTTTTGCAAAACTACCGTTCGACGTCCTCCATTCTCGATACCGCCAACCGCGTGATTGCCTGCAATAAGGAGCGTCACCCCAAAGAGTTGTTTACCGAACGCGGCAAAGGAGTGCGTACCGAGTATTTTGAAGCCTACAGCGATTATCAGGAAGCCGACTGGGTGGTGGACAATATTCTGTCGCTTAAGCGCTTCAGCGGTTATACCAACAAGGATTTTGCCATCCTCGTTCGTGCGAACTCGCTGACGCGGTTGTTCGAATCTCGCCTCAGCCAAAGCCGACTGGATTACCGCGTGCTGGGCGGCTTCCGGTTTTTCGACCGCGCCGAAATTCAGAACGTCATCGCTTATATGCGGATGATTGCCAATCCGCGCGATACCGAAGCGATCGAGCGGATCATCAATTTCCCGCGTCGGGGTATCGGTGATACGACGGTAGAAAAATTGGCAAGCTATGCCCGAAACAACGGCACGGATCTGATCGACGTCATTCTCGATTTTGCGTTGACGCGTGAAATTGCAGGTGGGGCGGCGGCAAACAAAGTTGCCGAGTTTGCGGCGGTATTTTCCGATCTTTTGGCGGCAAAAGAAAAACCGCTGAAGGAGTTTGTCGAATTTCTGATCAACCGCGTCGATCTCCGATCGGCATACGCGACGGGCAAGGAAGAGGACGAAACCCGTTTTGAAAATATCGTGGAATTTGTGCGTCAGATCAGCGATTTTGTCAAGAATAACGGGAAGGCAACGATCGACGACTTCTTGCAAAACGTCGCGCTGATGCCCGAACGAAGCGATGAGATTCACGACGACGACAACGTGACCGTTGCGACGATGCACGCGGTCAAAGGTCTGGAGTTCAAAGTCGTATTCATCGTCGGGTGTGAAGAGGACATATTCCCGTCTTCCCGTACGATTGCGGAAGGCAATCTCGAGGAAGAGCGTCGTCTGATGTACGTTGCGGTAACGCGTGCGCAGGAACGTTTGTTCATCAGCTGCGCGCATAAGCGATATCGGTTCAACCGACCGACCGAGATGCTTCCGTCGCGCTTCATTGCCGAGTCGCGCGGAACCCCGGAGAAGCGGGACGCCTACGGCGTTTACGAAAGCCGCAAAGCTTATATCGAAGGGCGACCGTCGCGTTCGCAAGCGGTGTTCGAACCCGAAGCAAAACCCAAGCGGACGTTTGTCAGCGATACGATCGTCAAACCGGCGCCGTCCAAGATGGTCGAAAAAGATATGAGCGGCTTTGTCGGCGGTGCCAAAATCAGCCATCCTAAATACGGCGAGGGCGTTATCGTACTGGTTCAGGGCGAAGGCGCCAACAAATCGGCAACGGTCAATTTCCCCGGGATCGGGGTCAAAAAATTCATCATACAGCTTGCGCCGATCAAGCTGATCTGAGGTGACGATGGAACGGATGCGGGAGCTGGTCGATCTGCTCAACCGATATGCCTATCAATATTATGTGCTGGACGAACCGACGGTTTCGGACGCCGAGTACGACGCGTTGTACGACGAGTTGGTCGCGCTCGAAAAAGAATTGGTTTTTGTCCTGCCCGACTCCCCGACGCTGCGGGTCGGGGGCGCGCCGCTCAAAGGGTTTGCCACGCAAAAGCACCGTACAAAACTCTATTCGCTGGACAAAGTCAAAACGCCGGAAGAGCTGGCAGGGTACTTCGACCGTCTTCGCAAAAGCGTAGGTACGCTGCCCGAATTGACGGTAGAACTTAAGTTTGACGGACTGACGCTTTCGATCGCCTATGAAGACGGCAAGCTGATACGGGCGGTGACGCGCGGCGACGGCGAAACGGGAGAGGTCGTCACCGAACAAGTGCGCACCATCCGTACCGTGCCGCTGACGATTCCGTTCAAGGGATATGTCGAAGTGCAGGGGGAGGGAATTATGAAATATTCCTCCTTCGATCAGTACAACAAGACTGCCGAAGTCCCGCTCAAAAATCCCCGCAACGCGGTGGCGGGTGCCATCCGCAATCTCGATCCCGCGGTTACGGCAAAGCGGAAACTGGATTTTTTTGCATACAATCTCGGAGAGTATCACGGAATTACGTTTGAAACGCAGGAAGAAATTCATCGCTTCCTTCAGGAAAACGGATTTTTGACCGACGATCGGTTTTGGGTGGTCGCAACGCCCGAAGAAGCGCAAAAACGACTGGACGAAATCGAAGCGGAACGATCGTCACTCGATTTTCTGATCGACGGAGCGGTACTCAAAGTCAATCGGCTGTCCTTGCGCGACGAGTTGGGTTATACCCAAAAAGCGCCGCGTTGGGCGATTGCCTACAAGTTCCGCGCGCTCGAAGCGACGACGGTCCTGCAAGAGGTCAAATGGCAGGTTTCGCGCAGTGCGAAACTTAACCCGCTTGCAATTCTCGAGCCGGTCGATCTGTCCGGCGTAACGGTACAACGGGCTACCTTAAACAATATTTCGGATATCCAAAAGAAAGGTATCAAAATCGGCGATCGTGTGCTTGTCCGACGGAGCAACGACGTCATTCCCGAGATCATGGGCGTATATCAGGCGGCAGAAAACGGGGTCGAAATCGTGCCGCCCTCGGTGTGTCCCGCCTGCGGTGCGCCGACCAAACAGAACGGCGTGTTTCTATACTGCACCAATCCCGAAGGATGTGCCCCGCGCATTGTATCGATGCTCGATCATTTTGCCTCCAAGCCCTGTATGAACATCGAAGGCTTCAGCGAAAAAACGGCGGAACAGCTCTACAACGAGTGTGGCGTTCGGACGCCCGACGCATTGTACGATCTGACTGAAAGCGACCTTTTGTCCCTGGACGGGTTCAAAGAGAAAAAAGCCGCCAATCTGATTGCCGCAATCGAGCGTTCCAAGCGCGTTTCGACGGGGGCGTTTCTGTTTGCGTTGGGGATTCCGACGATCGGCAAAAAGGCGGCGCACGCGCTTGCTATGCGCTTCGGCAGCGTCGATGCGGTTGCCGGTGCCACGGCGGAAGAGTTGACCGCGATGGACGATTTCGGGGCGGTCATGGCGGAAAATGTCAGGGCGTTTTTTGCCGACCCCGTCCGACGCGCAATCGTGGAGCGTTTGCTGAAAAAAGGCGTCAATCCTCTCCCCGAGACCGAGGATACGGGTGAGGGGGTGTTTTCGGGCAAAACCGTCGTGATTACGGGGGTGCTCGACGCTTATAAGCGTTCGGCGGCGCAGAAGCTGATTGCCGAGCGGGGCGGAAAAATCGCCGACAGCGTAACCAGATCGGTCAACCTCGTTGTCGCGGGGCGAGATGCGGGGAGCAAGCTCGACAAAGCGCAAAAGCTCGGATTGGAAATCATCGACGAAGCCGAATTTTTACGGCGACTGGAAGCTGAAATGTAAAAGTTTGGTAAAAATGTGGATAACTCGAAGGGATTTTTGCAAATCCCTTTTTTCTTGGCGCGCGCGTCGGTATAATAAGAACAGTTTAAGTTATTCGGCAGAGGAAATTCATATGTACAGCATGACGGGTTACGGCAAAGGAATCGCGGAGCGCGACGGGCGCAGAATCACCGTCGAACTGAAATCGGTCAATCATCGGTTTCTCGATCTGTTTTTCAAGTTGCCGCGCAGTCTGACGTTTTTGGAAGACGTCATCCGCAAGACGCTTTCGGCGCGCCTGAACCGCGGACATGTCGAAGTGTTTTTGCTATACGAAAATCTGCGCGAGGACCGCAGTACGGTATCGGTCGACGCAGGGCTTGCCGCGCGCTATCTTGCCGCGGCAAACGAGCTTGCCGCAATGGGATTTGACAACAATTTCGGAGTCGCCGAGGCAATCAAAATCCCCGATCTTCTGCAAGTGGTCCCCGAAGAGGATGACCAGGAGGCGGTTGTTGCCTTGACGACAGAAGCGCTCGGACGGGCGCTGGACGGATTGATCGAAATGCGCAGGACGGAGGGTGAAAAGCTGATTGCCGATCTGACGACAAAGGTTGACGCGGTTGCCCGAAAGCTGCAAGAGGTCGAACGCCGCGCGCCGATGGTTGCCGCAGAGCATCGGACCAAGCTTGCCGAACGGATTGCCGAAGCGCTCGGGGAAGTCAAGATCGACGAAACCAAACTTGCGTCCGAAGTTGCGTTTTTTGTGGACAAAAGCAATATCGACGAAGAAATCACGAGGCTTCGGGGACACATCGCACATTACGGACAAATTCTGTCCGCGCCGGGACCCGTGGGCAAAAAGCTCGATTTTCTGACGCAGGAAACCAACCGCGAAGTCAATACGATCGGCAGCAAAAGCAACGATCTGATTCTGACGCAGGCGGTGTTGGATCTCAAAAATATTGTGGAAATGATCCGCGAGCAGGTACAAAACCTGGAATAAACAGACACAATACAAAAGGTGAGGCAAGTAGATATGGAACGAAAAGGTATTTTGTTTGTCATCTCCGGTCCTTCGGGCGCAGGCAAGGGAACGGTGTTACGCAGGGTGCTGGAGCAGGAAACGGGTCTTGCGGTATCGGTATCGGCGACGACGCGCGCACCGCGTGCGGGCGAGATCGACGGGATTCATTATCATTTCAAAACGCAGGAAGAGTTTGACCGTATGATCGAAAACCACGAATTTTTGGAGTACGTTGCCAAATTCCACAACAAATACGGGACGCCCAAAGCGCAGGTGCTGAAGATGCTGGACGAAGGGACCGACGTGATTCTCGAGATCGAAACGATCGGAGCCGCCAAAGTGCGCAAAGAGTTTCCCAAGGCGGTGTTGGTTTTTGTTACGCCCTCGTCGTACAGCGAGCTCGAAAAGCGTCTCGACCGTCGGGGGACCGAAGAGGAGGCGGTCAAAGCGATGCGCCTGAAGATTGCCAAGACCGAGTACAAAAGCATGAAATACTACAACTATATTGCCATCAACGACGATCTGGATCGTTGCGTCGATACCGTTTCGGCAATTATCCGAGCCGAGCGCGTCAATCTGAAGCGCAATCCCGAGACCGTCGAATATTTCCGTCATATCGACTGATCCCACCGCTTCGGCGGTCAAGGTTCATATATATTATTATCGGACAGAAGGAGACAACTCTTATGATGATCGATCCTCCCATCGACAAATTGATCAAAAAGGCACCTTGCCGTTATGCTTTGGTAGTGGGCATTGCAAAGCGCACCAAAGAGCTTCAGACCATGGAACCCGAACTGCTGGAAAACTCGGGTCTGAAAGCGGTTTCGTACGCAGCCAAAGAGATCTGGGAAGACAAAATCAAAATCGTTCTGTAACATGAAAACGGTTATTCTCGGGGTAAGCGGCGGAATCGCCGCTTATAAGTCGTTGGAACTGGTCAGCCGTTTGCGCAAAGGAGGCTATGACGTCCGCGTTATTATGACGCGCAACGCCACCGAATTTGTTACGCCGCTGTCCTTCGAAACGATGAGCAACAACCGCGTGGTCGTTGAGACGTTCGATCCCAAGCGGGAGTTCGAGGTCGAGCACGTCAGCTACGCCAAGCTGTCGGCGTGCTTTGTCGTTGCGCCCGCAACGGCAAACGTCATTGCCAAAATTGCCGAAGGGCTTGCCGACGATATGCTTACGACGACGATTCTTGCCACGACTGCGCCCAAGGTGATATGCCCCGCGATGAATACCAATATGTACGACAATCCCGCGGTACAGCGCAATCTCCAAATTCTCAGAGAGCGCGGCTATCATATCGTCGACGCGGTCAGCGGCATGCTGGCTTGCGGCGATACGGGCAAAGGGAAGATGGCAGAACCCAAAGATATCTTTGACTATATCGACAATCTGCTGACGCCCGCCGGGGACTATCGCGGCAAACACGTTCTGGTGACCGCGGGGGCGACCAGAGAGCCCATCGACGGGGTACGGTTTATATCCAACCGTTCCTCGGGCAAAATGGGATTTGCCATTGCCCGCAAGGCGATGGAGCGCGGTGCGCGGGTGACGATTGTCAAAGCGTTTACGACGGCTACGCCGCCCGAAGGCGCGCGGATCGTTCCGGTCGAAACGACAGCCGAAATGTACGACGCCGTACTGCGCGAAATGGAGGATGCCGACGTCATTGTCAAAGCGGCGGCGCCTGCCGATTATCGCGTCAAAAATTATTCCGCCCAAAAGATCAAAGCCGATCGGCTGACGCTCGAACTGGAAAAGAATCCCGATATCGCCGCGGCGGTCGGCTTGCGGAAAGGCGAACGGAAATTGGTGGTATTTGCGGCGGAAACCAACGATCTGCTTGCCAATGCCGCACATAAGTTGCGTGCCAAAAATGCCGATCTGATGGTAGCAAACGATGTTACGCAAGCAGGGGCGGGATTTGACGTCGACACCAATATTGCCACGTTGATCGACGCTTCGGGCGCTATGACCGCGCTCGAAATGATGACCAAAGAAGAACTTGCCGACGCGATTTTGTCGGCGGTTGCCGCGCTGTAATGGTATACGAGGTCATTGTCGACATCAGCAATTCCGAAGTCGACAAGATTTTTGACTACGGGGCGCCGTTTTCGGTACGGCTCGGGATGCGGGTTTTGGTCCCGTTCGGCAGACGGCAGGTCGAGGGCTTTGTCATCGGAACGAAGGAAAAATCGGATTACGACGTCAAAGATATAATTCTGAAGCTGGACGAAGAGCCTGTCGTATTGCCCGAAATGCTTGATCTGATGCGGTGGATGAGCCGCCGCAATCTTCGCTTGGTCGATTGCCTCCGTTTGTTTATTCCTTCCAAACTGCGGGGCGGCAGGGTCAAAGTACTTCGTCGCAATTTTGTTTTGCTTGCCGACGGCGTGGACGTCGAAGCCCGACTGCCGGAACTGGCACGCGCACCCAAACAACAAGAGATTTTGCTGGCGCTGAAAGAGGGCGGAAATTTCGAGTCCGAATTGACGAAGCGTTTTTCGCCCGCCGCGATCAAAGGCCTGGAGCAGAAAGGTCTGATTCGCATCGTGTCCGAAGAGCGAGGCAGAACCCCGGACGCCATCCGCGCCGAGTCCAAGCAAATCGTGCTGACGGACGATCAGCGACACGCGATCGAAACCATCGTGACGGGCAAGGAGTCGGCATATCTTCTGCACGGCGTGACGGGAAGCGGCAAAACCGAAGTTTATATGAACGTTATCGAATCGGTGCTGAACGAAGGGAAAACGGCGATTATGCTGGTGCCCGAAATTTCGTTGACGCCGCAGATGCTCGGGGTGTTCCGCGCAAGGTTCGGCGATCGGGTCAGCTTACTGCACAGCGGACTGTCGGACGGTGAGCGATACGACGAATGGCGAAGGCTCCGATCGGGGAAAGCCCGCGTCGCATTGGGGGCGCGATCTGCAATTTTTGCGCCCGTTGACAATCTCGGCGTGATTATCATCGACGAGGAGCATGACAGCAGTTATGTCAGCGAAGGCAATCCCCGCTATTTTACTTCGGAGGTAGCGGAATTCCGCGCCCGATATCACGGCGCCAAGCTGATACTCGGCAGTGCGACGCCTTCGATCGATACCTATCTGAAAGCCAAAAACGGACAGTATCGTCTGATTGCTCTTAAAGAGCGCGCCAATCGCAAGCAGATGCCTTCGATCGATACCGTCGATATGCGCAAAGAAATCCGAAGCGGCAATTTGTCGATCTTCAGTCGAGAGCTGCTGCGCGCTTTGGACAAGACGCTTGCCGAAGGCAACCAGGCAATGATCTTTGTCAATCGCAGAGGATATGCGTCCTTTGTCCGTTGCCGCTCGTGCGGATATGTTGCAAAGTGTACCGATTGTGACGTGTCGTTGACCTATCACAAGGAGGACAACCGCCTGAAATGCCATTACTGCGGCAAGCAGTTCGAGGCATTGACGGCTTGCCCGGTATGCGGATTTAAGGGACTGAAAGAAGGGAAAGTAGGTACCGAAAAGGTGGTTGCCGAACTGAAACGTATTTTTCCGTCCGCACGCGTGTTACGGATGGACAACGATACGACTTCTACCAAGAACGCCTATCTCGACATCCTCTCGACGTTTGCCGAAGGGAAGGCGGATATCTTGGTCGGGACGCAGATGATCGCCAAAGGGCATGACTTCAAAAACGTCACGCTGGTCGGCATTCTCGACGCCGATCTTGCCCTGTATTTCAGCGATTATCGCAGCAACGAGCGTACCTTCCAGTTGATTACGCAGGTTGCGGGGCGCGCGGGGCGCGAACAAAAACCGGGGCGCGTCATCATGCAGACATACAATCCCAATCATTTTGTCTTCGGGTTTGCCGCGCATTACGATTACGAAGGATTTTTCGAAAAGGAAGCCAACGCGCGCGAAACGACCAAGTTTCCGCCGTACTCGAAGATTCTCAGGATTCTCGTCTTGTCGCACGAAGACGAGCAGGCGATTGCGGGAGCGCGGACGTTGTACGAGCGGGTCAAAGCCTATGCCGCCGCGCATCCCGAAGCGATTATTCGCGTACAAGTCATGCGTGCGCCCATTCGGCGGATTCAGAACTACTACCGCTATCAGCTGGTGGTATGGCTCAAAAAGGACGTTACGGAAGGGCATCTCGAAGCAATTTATGACGAAGTCCGAAGACTTGACGTCAAAAACATATCGGTTTTTACCGAAATCAATCCACAACAGATGGTATAGGAGAGTACTATGGCGATCAGAACGATTGTAAAAGAAGGAGAAGAACCGCTGCGGAAACGCTCGAAGGAAGTGACGGTGTTCGATCATCGTTTGTCCGTGTTGATGGATGATATGATCGAAACGTTGCACAAAGCCGAAGGGTGCGGACTTGCCGCGCCGCAGGTCGGGATTCTGAAACGTGCGGTTATCGTCGAACCCAAAGTCGGCGAACCGATTATCGAATTGATCAATCCCGTTATCGTCGAGCAATCGGGAGAACAGGTCGATTATGAGGGGTGTTTGTCGGTTAATCCTTCCAAGAATTGCAAGGTCAAACGTCCCTATAAGCTGAAAGTGGAGGCGTATGACCGTTACGGCAAGCCGATGACCTTGGATGCCGAAGGCTGGACGGCGCGCATCGTCTGTCACGAACTCGACCATCTGGACGGGATTTTGTTTATCGACAAACGTTACAAGGATTGACGGAGCGGTTATGAAAGTCATGTTTCTCGGAACGCCTGCGTTTGCCGTCCCGGTACTGGACGGAATCGTTGCAAGCGGGCATCATGTGGTTGCGGTGGTTACGCAGCCCGATCGCGCCAACGCGCGCGGCAAAAAAATCGTGGATTCGCCCGTTAAGGCGCGCGCAATCCAATTAGGTCTGCCGATTTTGCAGTACGATCGCATCTCCGACCACGCGGCGGAACTCCGAGCCTACGGCGCCGATATTATGATTACGGCGGCATACGGGCAGATTTTGTCCGACGAAATTCTGACGCTGACGCCGCACGGTGTCGTCAACGTTCACGCTTCGCTGTTGCCGCGATACCGGGGCGCATCTCCCGTCCAATGGGCATTGATGGCAGGGGAGCGGGAAGTCGGCGTAACGTTTATGCAAACGGTCAAAGAAGTCGATGCGGGCGATATTCTGGATACGGCTTCGGTTGTGCTGAACGGGACCGAAAACGCCGCCGAAACGCTTGCCCTGCTTGCCGAAGTCGCCGGCAAACAGATCGGCGACCTTCTCGATCGGCTTGCCGAGGGTGCGATTGTGCCGCGTCCGCAAGACCATACGCTTGCAACCCATTGTCGCAAATTGAGCAAAGAGGACGGGCATATTTTGTTTGACTGCAGTGCCGAAGCCACGGTCAATCGGATTCGCGGGGTCAGTCCCGATCCTTCGGCGTATACGATGCTTCCGACCGGACGCTTAAAAATTCTGTCCGCCGAACTTGCCGACGGAGCGGGAAGCGCGGGCGAAGTGCTGGGACAAGACAAGCGCGGACTGATTGTCGCTTGCCAAAGCGGAGCGGTACGCCTTCTGCGCGTGCAAGGAGAAGGCGGCAAGGCAATGCCTGCGCCCGATTATCTGCGCGGCAAACCCATTCCTGCAGGCACGATTCTCAAATGAGCGGCACGCTGAACGAAAGTTTTTGCATTCTCAACAAAGTTCTGCGCGAAGGCGCATACGTCAATCTTGCGCTGAACGAAGATGCCGTCGGCGCCATGGCGCGGCGGATCGTGCTGGGTGTCCTCGAGCGCTACTATAAGTTGAATTATATGATATCCCGCCTTGTTCCCAAAGCACCTAAGGCGGTTGTGCGCATTGTATTGATGCAGGGGATCTATTGCCTGACCGAAACGGAGATGCCGCGCTATGCCGTCGTGGACGAGAGTGTCAAATTGACGGGCGCGATCGGCAAAAAAGAACTCAAAGGTCTGGTTAACGCCGTATTGCAACGGGTCGCCGACGGCGAACGTCCCCTCCCCGACAAGCAGGATCCCGCTTACGAGGAAGTCGAACTCAATGCTCCGCGCTGGCTGATACAAATGCTGAAGAAAGAGTATCCGAAAGCCTACAAACGGATTCTGAAAGGGGACGAAACGCACCTCGAGCATATCCGTTTGCGCCGCGGAGAGGATGCCAAACGCTGGGAGAATGCGCCGGGAGTGATTGCCCGCACGGCAACGGGATTTTTTGTCCGTCCCGACGAAGGGATCCGCAAAGCATTTTCGGAAGGTCGCTTGACCTATCAGTCTCTGACTTCGACGTATGCGGTACTTGCGGCGGGCGCGGTCGAAGGAAAGCGCGTATTGGATCTTTGCGCGGCTCCGGGCGGCAAAAGCGTTTTTTATGCCGAGCGCGGCGCGGTCGTGACCGCTAGCGAAAAATATCCCCATCGTGCCGACTTGATCCGCGCGTATGCGGGACGGATGGGGGTCAGACTAAGCGCGATCACGCTGTCGGACGCGACGGTTCTCCGACCGGATTTTGTCGGACAATTCGATGTTGTCGCCGTCGACGCACCTTGCTCGGGGTTGGGAGTGCTTGCCAAGCGGCAGGATGCCGTTTTGCGCAAGAAGCCCGAAGATATCGACGAACTCGGTTTGTTGCAAAGCAAAATTCTTTCCGTCGCGGCGCAGTATGTGAAAGCTGGCGGGATTTTGTTGTATACCACCTGTACGGTAACCGCAAAGGAAAACGGGGAGCAGATCGCCGCGTTTTTGGCAGCGCACAAAGAGTTCGCTCTTGACAAAATTCCCCTTCCCTATGATAATAAAGGTGAGTTGCAGTTTCTGCCCGACGGAAAAGGGCTGGACGGATTTTATATTGCGAGGATGAAACGGTTTGGATAGCCTGCAGGATTACGATTATCAACAGCTGAGCGCGCTGGTTGCCGAACTCGGTGTGCCGAAATTTCGCGCCGATCAGCTGTATTCGCTTGCCATGCGGCACAAAAGTTACGACGAGGGGAGCAATCTTCCCGTCGCTTTGCGTGAGCAACTCAAAGGCGTCGTGCGCGACCGCGCCGTCGAAATCGTCGAGCGGCTGGAAGGCAAAGACGGCGTCAAGAAGTATCTGTATCTTTTGGCGGACGGCAATATTATCGAAGGTGTCTATATGCCGCACCGTTACGGCGATACCCTTTGCGTTTCGACCCAGGTCGGTTGTCGGATGGGGTGCGCCTTTTGCGCAAGCGGAATCGGCGGATTGGTACGCAATCTGACGGCAGGAGAAATTCTCGGACAAGTTCTTGCCGCCAATCGTGACAACGGCGGGACGCCCGAAAAGCGGAAAGTGACCAACGTCGTGCTGATGGGCAGCGGTGAGCCCCTTGACAATTATGACAATGTGATACGCTTTCTGAAGCTGGTCGGCGATCCGCGCGGGATCGGGATCAGCCCCCGCAATATTTCGCTTTCGACTTCGGGGCTTGCCGATCGGATGATCGAGTTGGCTGACAGCGGGATTCCCGTCGTGCTGACCGTTTCGCTCCATGCCGCGACCGACCGAAAGCGTTCGGCACTGATGCCCGTCAACCGTAAGTATCCCATTGCGCGCGTGATCGAAGCGGCGCGCTATTATGTCAGAAAAACGGGACGCAGAGTTATTTTTGAATATGCCTTGGTGCGTGGCGAAAACTCCGATCGCAAAAGTGCGGAAGAGCTTGCCGCACTGCTCAAAGGACTCAATTGTCACGTCAATCTGATCAACCTCAATCCCGTAAAAGAAAAAGGCTTGAGCGGAGTTTCGCCCGAAGCGATCAAATCGTTTATTTCGGTATTGGAGTCCAAAGGGATTTCGGCAACGTTAAGGCGCAGTATGGGCGGAGACGTCGAAGGCGCGTGCGGTCAGCTTCGTCGCAAATACCTTCGCCAAAAAGAAGAAGGCGGTCAGAGCGATGCGGGCTAAACGGGAACGCGGACAGATTGTCAAAATCATAGCCAACCGCTACACCGTACGAACGGAGTCGGGGGATCGATTGATTGCGACGGCGCGCGGAAGGCTGCGCCTGGACAGCGACCCGTATGTCGGAGATTTCGTTACGATTACCCGCGGGAAGCCGGTTGCGACGATCGACGAGATTCTGCCCCGCAAAAACTCTCTTATCCGACCGTATGTTGCCAACGTCGACGCCGCTTTGATCGTCGTTGCCCCCGAACCCAAACCCGATCTTGTGCTGGCAGACAAAATCATTTTGAATTGCTATGCCGAAGGGATCGAGCCGGTGTTGGTTGCGACCAAAAACGACCTCGGCGATCTTGCTCCGGCGTTGCAAGAAGAATATCCCGGAATTGTTATTATATCGGTATCTTCAGCTACAAAAAACGGATTGAACGAACTGTCGGATTTGATTCAAGGCAAGACGGTGTGTCTTGCGGGACAAAGCGCGGTGGGGAAAACCAGTCTGCTCAACGCCTTGTTGGACCTCAATCTCAAAACCGACGGGCTGTCGGCAAAGATCAAGCGGGGGAAAAATACCACCCGCCACGTCGAAATCTACGAGGCGTCGGGCGGCAGTATCGTCGACACCTGCGGATTCAGTATGCTGGAGTGCGTCGATCTGAAAGAAAACGAGCTGACATATTATTATGACGAATTTGTGGCGGTGCAGGACGGATGCCGTTACCGCGGATGTACCCACACGACCGAACCCGATTGTGCCGTCAAACGCGCAGTGGCGGAGGGAAGCATCAATGCCGCGCGTTATCAGCGTTATCTGACAATTTTTGAAGAAATCAAAGAAGCCAGGAGGAAGCAATATGACTAAGTATTTGGTATCGCCGTCGATTTTGTCCGGGGATTTTGCCGATATGGGCAGCAGCGTCAAAGCAATCGAGCGTTGGGGCGGCGATCTTGTGCATTGTGACGTAATGGACGGCGTGTATGTCAAAAATCTGACGTTCGGGATGCCGATGATAGCGGCGCTTCGCAAAGTGACGACGCTTCCGCTGGATGTGCATCTGATGATTACCGAACCCGAACGCTACGTCGAAGAATTTGTCAAGGCGGGGGCGGATATCGTGACCTTCCATGTCGAAGCGAGTAAGGATCCTCTTAAAACGCTGCGTAAAATCCGCAGTCTCGGTTGCAAGGGCGGGATTGTGTTCAATCCGGATATTCCGTTTGAAGGGTACGAATATTTGGCGGACGAGAGCGATATGATATTGGTAATGAGTGTTTATGCCGGCAAGGGCGGACAATCGTTTATTCCCGAAACACTGGACAAAGTGAGAGCAATCCGAAACTATCTGACCCAAAAGGGGCTGAATGTCCCCATCGAGATTGACGGGGGCGTCAACGAGCAGAACGCCGCGGCGTGCCGGGAGGCAGGGGTGACCGTGCTTGTTGCCGGCAGTAGCGTCTACAAGTCGGACGACCCCGCGCGCACGATCAGGATTCTGCAGGGTCTGAACGGAAGCAGCGGGCAAGAATCCTGACAACGGGTTTCAGCCAGCCGGGGCAGGCGAAGCAAACGATATGCATGTAAACACCTCCAAGCGATATGCCCCATTATATGCCGCAGGGACAAAAAGGTTGCAGCGATTCAGCCTTAGCAAAGCCCGAGGATAGGGATGCGGTCAAAACGGAAAAGGTACGGGTAAGCCCGTACCTTTTTATCGATTCCCTCTCGATTCGGTGTAAATACGACAAAATGCCGCGCTTTGCGCGGCACTTCAAGCTCGAATGAATGAAAAAATCAGATTAGTCGTTGCTGTTTTTTTTCAGCGTTCTCAGGCATCTCGTGCAGACGTATTGCTGAGAGACTGCGCCTTTTTCGTCCACAACCTGAACTTTTTGGACGTTGACACCCCAACTTCTTCTGGTTTTGATGTTGCTGTGGCTGACTTTGTTTCCGCTCATTTGACCTTTGCCGCAGATGCTGCATACTCTTGACATTGTAACCTCCTGCTTCCGAACACGGCATGTTGCGACGGTCGGAATTCCGTTGTCTTCTTGGTTGCGGGCGCGCTTTCGGCACTTTAACCGCTTATAGATTGTACTATAATTCACGACCTTTGGCAACACTTTTCAAGCAATTTCTTTTGATACAGTTGCAAAAAAAAATATTTTCATATATTATATTTTTGTCTACTATATCTTAGGAGAGGATTATGGCGCTTACGACATCCAACGTATACGGAGACATCACCATCAGCAACGATGCCGTTTCGATGCTCGTCAGCCGCGTTGCCCTGGATTGCTATGGCATCGTCGAGCTTGCCGCGCGTCGTCTCTCCGACAGTCTGCTGGAGCTGTTCAACAAACCTTCCCCCAACAAAGGCGTAAAAATCGTAACCGAAAACAATAAGGTTTACGTTGACGTATATGTCATTCTCAAGGAGGGCGTCAACCGCGAGGCGGTGGAGGAAAGCCTGCACAGCAGCATCGAGTATCATGTCGAACAGTTGACTGGTATGTTGGTGAAATCGGTCAAGATTCACATAGTAGGCATCAAATTATAGGATTCCCGAAGGGATTTGCGATGATTGAAACCTTAAATATAGATCAGATAAAAGCGATGTTTCGCGGCGGGGCGCAAAATCTCGCGCTGAACAAAGCTTATATCGACAGCCTCAACGTCTTTCCGGTACCGGACGGCGATACGGGCACCAATATGAATCTGACGATGGCGTCGACGATCCGCGAAATGGAGGGTGCGGAGTCCGATCGTACGGCAGATGTCTGTCAGGCAATCGCACGCGGCGCGCTGAAGGGTGCGCGCGGCAACAGCGGCGTAATTTTGTCTCAGATTTTCAAAGGCGTCAGTGCAGAACTTGCCGAAGCCAAGGCGATTACTCCCAAAATTTTTGCAAGAGCCCTCAAAAACGGCAGTAATGTGGCATACGACGTCGTAACACGTCCCAAAGAGGGGACAATCCTGACCGTTATCCGCCTGATGAGCGATTATGCTTTGAAGGCGGCATCGCGCAAAGAAGATTTTCTGGCATTTTTCCCTGCAATTCTCAAAAAGGGCGAAGAAGTTTTGCAAAAAACGCCCGATATGCTCCCCGTTCTGAAAAAAGCGGGCGTCGTCGATGCGGGCGGCAGAGGGCTTTTGGTGATTCTGACGGGGATGTACAACGTACTTGCCGGGGTCGAAATGCAAAAGCTCGAGGAGGAAACGTCTTCCGCCGAGCAGGAAATCGACGTTGCCGATCCCGAGATCCACAATCTCGAGGACATCAAGTTTGCGTACTGTACCGAATTTTTTATCATCAATCTGCACAAAAAAACGACGATGGCGGACATCGACAAGCTGCGCGAAAAACTGGGCAAAATCGGAGATTGCGTCTTGGTCGTAGGGGATCTGCAGTTGGTCAAAATTCACGTTCATACCAACAATCCGGGCAAAGCGCTTGAATACGCTTTGCAGCTCGGCGAACTCGAACGCCCCAAAATCGAAAATATGCTGGAGCAGCACCGCGCACTTCAAAACGGCAAAAAATCCGCCGAAGTACCCGAACCCAAAGCGGCGCCTGCCGTTCGACCCGAGCCGATCAAAGAAGCCGGCATGGTCGCTATCTGCACGGGATCGGGGCTTAAATCGATCTTCGGCGAGTTGGGTGTCGATCTGGTGATCGAAGGCGGACAGACAATGAACCCTTCGGTCGACGATATTGTCAATGCCGTCGACAGCGTTCCGGCAAACACCGTGTATATTTTGCCCAACAACAGCAATATCGTTTTGGCGGCAGAGCAGGCAAAAGAGCTGACTAAGGCAAAATTAGTAGTTATAGCTACCAAAAATATCCCGCAAGGGATTGCCGCGGCAATCAGTTTCGATCCGGACGGAACGCTTGAGCAAAACGTCGAAGCCATGAGTGCCGCCGCCGCAAGAGTACGTTCGGGGCAAGTTACGCATGCGGTGCGCGAAACCGAGATGGACGGCTTTATGCTGAAAAACGGCGATATTATCGGCATCTATCACGGCGTGATCGTTGCGAAGGGCGATGAAATTGCCGCCGTCACACGCGACGTGATCGACAAGATGACCGATGACGATACGGCGTCGATCACGTTGTATTACGGCGAAGGCGTGACCGAAGCCGACGCCGAAGAGCTGGTCGCAAGCGTCCAGGAAGACTATCCGTTCTATGACGTTGTTGCCTGTCGGGGCGGACAAAATCATTATTACTACTATATTTCGGTCGAATAGCCGTGGCAAAGCAACGGGAGGGGCTGGCCGCACTGAAAGGAGTCGGTCCCGTCACGCTTCTCAAACTCAACAAGCTCGGGATCGCTTCGCCCGAAGATCTGCTGCGCTTTTTGCCCAAAACTTACATTGATTTAGACGCCGTTTCCCTGCCGTCCGAGGCGGAGGAAGGGGCGTTTGTTTTGTTCGTTCTCCGACTGACCTCGGTTTCAAAGCCCTTCCGAAAAGGAAAATTGCAGCTGTTCCGCGCCGTCGGAACTGCCGACGACGGCAAAAAGGTCAAACTCAGTTTTTACAACGCTAATTATGTCGCCAAGCAACTAACGGTCGGGGCACGGGTGCGTTGCTACGGCAAACTCCGTACCGAAAAGGGGTACGAGCTGATCAACCCCGCCTACGAAGTTTCGGACGGGGACAAGACGCAGTTCAGAGGGATCAAGGCGATTTATCCCACGCGAGGATATTTGCCGCAGGCGACGTTTGCCGCAATGATCGAGGACGCTTTGCAAAAAGGTTTCTTGTCCGATTCGATGATTCCCGAAGTGTTGTGTCTGAAGCACGGTACCATGCCGTGGAAAGACGCTGTCATTGCCGCCCACAGACCGCAATCGACAGCGGATATCGTGCCGGCACGCAACCGCGTTTTGCTGGAAACAATCGTGACCGATATTCTTGCATATCGCTTGCTGAAAGCGCATTCCAAGCGGGATTTCGTTTATCCTGCCGACCGGGCAACGCGCGATCGTCTGATTGCGGCGCTTCCCTTTCGGCTTACGCAAAGTCAGACGGAAGCCGTTGACGGGATTCGCGCCATTCTTGCTTCCGAGCGCCCCCTCAACGCCATGTTGACGGGCGATGTCGGCAGCGGAAAGACCGCCGTCGCGCTCGTGATTGCGGGATGTGTCGCCCTGGCAGGGCGGCAAGTCGCCGTCATGGCGCCGACCGAAATTCTTGCTAAACAGCATCTCAAAATATTTGCGGAAAGTCTTACAAAAGCGGGGGTTTCCACTGCGTTTTTGTCGGGATCGACGCCTGCCAAAGAAAAAAAAGAAATTCTGTCGCGCTTGTCGCAGGGCGAAATCGACGTTCTGATCGGGACCCATGCCGTTTTGTCCAAAGGCGTGAATTTTTCCGATCTCGGGTTGATGATTGTGGACGAGCAACACCGCTTCGGGGTCGGACAGCGTACACGTCTGATCGAAAAGGGGAAGGAAGTCGACGTTCTGACGCTGTCGGCGACGCCGATTCCGCGATCGTTGCGCCTGACGATGTTCGGCGATATCGATATTTTCGGGATCGAGCGGCGGCATGCGGCAGATAACATCCACACCGCGATCGTCAGCCGTGCAAAGAAGGAAGAGATGATTGCATATGTTGCCGATGCCGCACGCAAGGGCGCCAAAGTCTTTGTCGTTGCACCGCGCATTACGGACGACGAAGCGATCGAAGGTTCATCGGTTGAGCGGATTGTGCCGGAATGGAGCAAAATATCCGATCTGTCGGTCGTTGCGTTGCACGGGAAAATGACGCCGAAGCAAAAGGATGACGCCATCGAACGCTTCCGCAGCGGAGCGGCTTCGGTACTGATTTCGACGACGGTGATCGAAGTGGGGCTCGACGTACCCGACGCTTCGCTGATGATCATTTATGACGCGGAGCGGTTCGGGCTTGCATCCCTGCATCAGTTAAGGGGACGAATCGGTCGCAACGGCAGCGAAGCCTATTGCTTTTTGTATACCGAAAAAGATAATCCGGAAGAGTTGATTCGGTTGCAGACTTTGGTGACGGAACGGGACGGAATCGCCATTGCCGAGCGCGATTACGAATTGCGCGGTGCGGGCGAGTGGATGGGAGAAAGTCAAAGCGGACACGGCGAAAGCGGTCTGACGATTGCGTTGATGAAGCAGGCGAAATCGATTGCGGACGAGATCGATGTTGCGGCATTGCAGGAGCGATTGGAGCCGTATGCCCGAAAGCTCACGTCAATCAGCCTGACTTAGCGGAAAAAGCCTTGTTTTGTCGAAGCTATTGAATCCGCCTCCGACGTAGGGTAGTATGAAGTCGGAGGTGTTTTTATGACCCGAAAAAATGCGCCTAAAATTCTTGCCGTATCCTTGTTGGTTATTATTGCCGCACTGATGGCGGTCGCGGGAAGCGGAACGCTCGGAACCTTGTGGGGGGATCCCGATCCCGTACTGGGCGAGCAGCCCGATGACCAAAACCCGGACGATCAGAATCCCGATGAACAGAATCCCGACGGTCAAAATCCGGATTCCGAAAACCCGGACAATCAGAATCCGGACGAAGAAAATCCCGACGATTCGGATCCGGACGGAGAAGATCCCGGGGACGAAACCGACAAGCCCGATTCGCTTCCTTCGGTTTTCCCCAAAAAAGCGTCGGCGAGCGAGCGTTACCGCTTCGAGCAAAGTCTTTCCGTGAGCGGCGGCGCGGAACTGTTGGACGTCATGCAAACGGCGGAAGGAAACTTTACCGTTCTCCGGTTGCAACCTTCCGAAGGCGATATCAATGTAAAAGAGCCGTCCGTCGTCTTGCTGAAAAGCGACGCGGAGGGCACATTGCTGGATGCTTATGTTTTGAAGCAAGAAGGATATTTGTGTTCGCAGATCACGAGTAACGGAATTTCGCTTGCGCTGAGCGACGGTTCCAAGACGTATTTTTATACCGTTACAACCGATCTGAACGACAGCGTCGTCATCGAATTGCCGTATTTCCGTTCGGGCAGAATTTTTGCGCTCAGCCAAGGCGCGATCTTTTTTGCCGAAGGCGCCGAAAACAGAATTTATCATATCCGCGGCAACGCGGTATCCCGGTCGACTTCGGTACAATCGGGCAGTATCGTCGAAGTGTTCGACTTCGGTTCCCGCTTCGGTGTCGTGATCAACGGGCTGGACAGTTACTCTTATTTATCGCTGAATCTCAATCTCGAATGTTACGCGACCGTTACCGTCCCCGACCGTACGGCGATCAAAGTCGTACCCGTCAGCGAAAACGGTGAGCAAAAATTTATCGTCGTCGAACGCGGAAAAGACGGGATTACCGTTGCAAAGCATAAAGCATCCTTTTTGGCTTCGGAAGCGCGTCGCGTCGGCGTCGGACTTGCCGAACGCGCAAACGTTTACCTGAACGGCACGACAATCTTTTTACACCTTGCAGGCGAAAATTCCAGAATCTATCTGATGGATCTTAATCTCGATTTTACGATGTCGAGTGCGGCGCACTTCAAAAACGTGGTCGACGTTCTCGGATGTCATACTTATCGCGGGGGCTATCTGTTCCTGACCCGCAATGCGGATGACGGGATGTCGCTGATCGACTTACGAGAAGACGGATCGGTGATGAGTAAGTATATCGACGTCGGCGGCGAAAACGCGGCGTTTGTCCGCGATAACGGCGGCGATACGGTTTTCGTTACGCAAGACGGTGTCTTCCGTATGTACGGATTGTAATCAAATGCCGAAATAACGCGACAAAACGCGGTAAGTTTCTTCCCCCGCAATACCGTGCAGGGATAAGCGACTTTGAAGATCCGTTTCGGACAGTCCGGCATCCCGGACTGTCTTTTCTATGGCGGGCGCGATGGTCGGATCCATGGCGTCCGTAAAGATTTTGACGTCGTCGATCCGATTGCCGCGCGTCGCAACGCAAATTCGGAATTCTCCCGTCGGACAGACAAACGTTTCGTCGATTTCGGCAGGCGGCGACTTGCCGAAAATCCAGTCCGAAGCGGCAAGTTCTTCGCTGACGGCTTTGACGCGGGACTCTTTGGGCGTCACCGCCTCGACCGTTCCGTAAAAGGCGCGGAAGGCGTCGGAAAGCGCCGATATCGCGCATTCGACAGACAGGTCAGGGGCGATACTCGACAGATTGACGATCCGGGAACGGACGGAATCGACGCCTTTTGATTTCAACTTGGACAAGGAGGGAGTCAGCAAGGCGGAAGCCGCCGCGAGATCGGCATCGATCAGCAATGTGCCGTGATGCAGGCGATATCCTCCGCGCGTCAGAAACGCGTTGCCGCTGAATTTTGCGCCGTTGACGGTCAAATCGTTTCTGCCGCTTCGCTCGGCTGCGATTCCGAAGCGGGCAAGCGCATTCTCGACGATGGTAAGATTGTCGTCGAGGCAATAGCGGTCGACGGGAGAAAAAAAAGAAAAATTCAAATTGCCCCGATCGTGGTAAACCGCTCCCCCTCCGGTCGTGCGTCGTGCCACAAAAACGTTTTGTTCTCGTGCTAAGGCGAGGTTGCACTCTTTGCGGGCGTCCTGGTTGCGTCCGATCACGACGACGGGGTCGTTTTGCCAAAGATACAGCCCGAAATCGTGGTCTCTGCCTTCGGGCAGGACCGCCTCAACGGCGAGATTGCGATAGGGGTTTCCGTTTTCGGCTCGGTAAAAATAATTCATAGCGACAGTATAACCGATCTTTACGCATTTGACAATCCCTTCCCGCTTCTATTGACAAGCGCGTTTCCATTTTATACAATGTAAGCAGTAAAGTACCTTCGGAGAATTTATGCAAAGATTCGATCTGATCGTCATCGGCGGAGGACCCGCCGGGTATCATGCCGCTCTGTATGCCGCCGCAAAAGGAATGTCGGTACTTCTTGCCGAAGCCCGTGCCTTGGGCGGCGTTTGTCTGAACGAAGGCTGTGTGCCGACAAAGTGCTTTTTATATTCCGCCAAAATGCTCCGTCACGTCAAAGAGGCAAACCGATACGGCGTTGTCGGGCAGGAAGGGACTCCCGTGTTGGATCAGAATGCCGTCCGACTGCGCAAAAATAAAGCGGTCAAGCGTCTGACGCTCGGGGTGCGCAACTCTTTGAAGCAAGCAGGCGTAACGGTATGGACGGAGCGCGTCGAATTGCAAGGGAAAAGCGAAGCGGGCTTTGTCGTTGCCGCGGGGGACACGGAAGCGGAAGGTCGGTTTGTGCTGATTGCGACGGGATCTTCACCCGTAATTCTACCGATCGAAGGGCTTGCCGCGGCACTGGAACGGGGCGAGGCGATGACCTCTGCCGAAGCGTTGGAACTCACCGAAATCCCTGCGCGTCTTCTGGTGATCGGCGGGGGTGTGATCGGGCTGGAAATGGCGGCATATTTTGCCGAAGCCGGTTCTGCCGTGACGGTGGCGGAAGCAGCGCCTGCAATCGCGGGGCGCTCGGATGCCGATATTGCGGCAAGACTCAAAAAAACTTTGACGAAAAAGGGAATCGAATTTTTGACTTCCTCTACCCTTCTTTCGGTCGGGCAGGGCGAAGCGACAATCGCTACTCCCGAAGGCAATCGCAGCGTCGTTTATGACAAGTTGCTGCTTGCCGTCGGGCGCAAACCCCGTTGGGAAGGCGCAGGGCTCGATCGTCTCGGCGTTAAGACGGAACGCGGGGCGGTTGTAACCGACGATCGGATGCAGACCAACATTAAAGGGATTTACGCTGCAGGCGACGTCAACGGTAAGTCCATGCTTGCGCATACCGCGTATCGCGAGGGCGAAGTAGCCGTCAACAATATGCTGGGAGATGAGGACAGGATGTCGTATGACGCCATTCCTGCCGTAATTTATACCGACCCCGAAGTGGCGAACGTAGGACTGACGGCGGAGGAAGCGGAACGGCAAGGGATTGCTTATCGCGAAGTCGTGTTGCCGATGTTATATTCGGGTCGGTATGCCGCCGAGGTTGCCGATCCCGACGCCGTAATCCGGATGATATCCGATCGAGAGACGGGACGGGTGCTCGGATGCCACGCGATCGGCAGTTATGCGGGCGAATATATCGCGCAGGTCGCGGCAATGATGACCTTGGGTACGACAACGAAGGAGGGGGCAGAAGTGGTGTATCCCCATCCGACCGTGGCAGAACTGATTCGCGAATGCCTGATCGAACTCAACCGAAAGGAATCTGCCGATGCCTAAGAGTCGTCCGATATTACCCCATATTCTGCAGGACAATCGCAAGATCCGCTATGCCGAAGTGCCGGTGTTTGCCTATCGGCAATCGTGCAAAAATCCGTTTGACGGTTACAGCCGCGGGGAATTGACGGGGTTGTATCGGGATATGTGCGTCATCCGCAGCTTCGAAACGGCATTGAAAGACGTCAAGGAGCAGGGCGCGCACGGCGGAATCGAAGTATCGTTTCACGGACCTGCTCATCTCAGCATCGGGCAGGAAGCGGTTGCCGTCGGGATGGCGTTTGCGCTGAAAGACGAAGACAAAATTTTCGGCAGTCACCGCAGTCACGGAGAGGTCATCGCGCGCGCGTTGCGGCAGATCGCAACGCTTGATCCCGCCGAACTTGAAAAACGTCTGCAGTCCTTTCGAGGGGGATGTCTGTTTGCCAAAATGTCATCGGTTATGCCGCAGGGAAGTCTGTCGGCGCGTGCCGAACTGACTTTTTTGTACGGAATGTTTGCCGAAATCTTTGCGCGCAAGGATGGATTTCACGGCGGAATGGCGGGGGGGATGCATGTGTTTTTTCCGCCCTTCGGGTGCTATCCCAACAATGCGATCGTAGGGGCTTCGGCACCGATTGCGGCGGGCGCGGCATTGTTCAACAAAGTCAACGGAAAGCCCGGGGTCGTCGTCGCAAGCGTCGGGGACGGTGCGGCGGGGTGCGGCGTCGTATACGAAGCGATGAACTTTGCCGCGATGGCACAGTACGACGAACTTTGGGAAGAAAAAGGAAAGCTCCCCGTCATATTCCATTTTGTCGACAACGGATACGGAATGGGCGGTCAGACGATGGGCGAAACGATGGCATACGATCGTCTGGTGCGGCTGGGTGCGATTGCCGAGGACGGGTTTTCGGCAGAGCGCATCGACGGCAACGATATTTTTGCCGTGATCGACTGTTTCCGTCGCAAGAGGAGTCGGGCGGAGCAAGGCAACCCCGTACTGATCGATAGCGTGACCTATCGGACCGAAGGGCACTCGGTTTCCGACCGTGAGCGGTATCGCACGCAGGAAGAAGTCGGTGCCTGGCAGAAGCAGGATCCGTTGGCGCGGTTCGGCGCCGAACTGTTTGCGGGCGGTATCGCGGACGAAAAAGAACTTGCCGCAATCAAACGGGAAGCGTCGGAAGCAGTCGAACGTGCCTTCCGATATGCCGTCGATCCATCGTTCAGTCCGTATCGGAACGATGCGGATTATCTTACCAACGTAACGTTTTCCGACCGAATCCGTCAATTTGACGATGCCGATCAAACGTATCCCGCAACCGCCCGTTCGGAGCGGATTGCCTCCAAAAAACGGATCGGGGAGGGATCTTTGACGATCGCGGACGCGTTGTACGAAGGGGTGATACAGGGATTTTGTCGGGATAAAACGTTGATTTCGTACGGCGAAGTCGCAAGAGATTGGGGCGGTATCGCAGGAGTCTATGAAGGATTGGACGAAGTTCTGCCCTATCGCAGGCTGTTCAATTCGCCGGTGTCGGAAGCGGCGATGGTATCGGTTGCCGTCGGCTACGCGATGTGCGGGGGCGGCGTGATTGTCGATATGATGTTTTCCGATTTTATGGCGCGTGCCGGAGACGAAATCTTCAATCAGCTTGCCAAATGGCAGGCGATCGGCGGCGGACTGTTGCAGATGCCGGTCGTTCTCCGCGTTATGGTGGGGAATAAATACGGGACACAGCACTCCCAGGAATGGACGGGATTGGTAGGGCATATCCCGGGATTGAAAGTCGTCTATCCCGTGACGCCATACGACGCCAAAGGTTTGCTGAATGCCGCCCTTAAGGGGAGTGATCCCGTGGTATTTTTCGAGAGTCAGAAACTATATAATATGGGTGAGCGGTTTTGCGAAGTCCCGCGGGAAGCCTACGACGTTGCCCTCGGCAAGCCGGCGTTACGGCGCGAGGGGAGGGATATCACGATCCTGACGGTGGGGGCAAGCCTTTACCCCGCACTGGAAAGCGCCGAGATGCTGAGTCGGCAAGGGATCGAAGCGGAAGTGATCGATGCGCGAAGCATTGTTCCCTTCGATTACGATCCCGTCGTCAAATCGGTCAACAAGACGGGACGGCTGTTGATTGCGGGCGAAAGCGTAACGCAGGGTTCGATCCTCAACGAATTTGCGGTGCAACTCACAGCCGCGTGCTTTGCCGCGCTGAAAGCGCCGCCCAAAGTGCTGGGCGCTCGCAATACGGTTGCGCCGCCTTGCGAATACGCCGACGATTATTATCCTACGGCAAAGTCGATAGCGGCGCAGGTACTGGAACTGACGAAGTGCACGTCGGCTTCCGACCGTTCGGTCGGGAGAAAAAATCAAAAAACGGCAAGGAGGTAAGTATGAGCGCGCTCTCTCATTACGGTCTTGCAGTCGATCTCGGAACGACGACGATCGAAGTACTGTTTGACAACCTCGATACGGGAGAGGTGGTGCGTTACACCATACTCAACCCGCAATACAAGTACGGCAAAGACATTGTCAGCCGAATCCGTTCGGCGGAAAACGGCAGGCTTCTCGAAATGCAAAAAGCCGTTGTCGACGCGCTGAACGAGCTGACGGCGTATCTCGTCGCGGACAAGCGGATTGCCAAAATCCCGCGTATGACGGTGTGCGGTAACAGCGTGATGACGCATATCCTTGCCGGGGTCGATCCTTCGGGGATGGCGCGGGCGCCGTATATGCCGAAGTTTACCGATCTCAGGTTTTTGCGCGGGAAAGAAATCGGGCTGAAAGACGTCGAAGAGGTGGTGCTGCTCCCTGCCGTCAGTGCGTTTGTCGGCAGTGACGCCGTGGCGGGGTATGCCGCGGCGACCAACGAAAAATCGGAAGGCGCGACGCTTCTGGTCGATCTCGGGACCAACGGCGAAATGATAGTGGATAACGGAGCGGGCGAAATTTTTTGCACATCCGTTGCGGCGGGACCGACGTTTGAAGGGGGCGGGATCGAGTGCGGAAGAGGCGCTTCGGACGGCGCGATCAAAAACATCGTTTATCACAAAGGGGAACTGAGATTCGAGACGATCGGATCCCAAATCAAAGGGTTGAGCGGTTCGGCGCTGGTCGACGCGGTGGCAATTCTGTTGCGCCTGAGGATTCTCGATCGGGACGGAAGATTGAGCGGCTATGCCAAAGCTCCCTTTCAGGATCAGTTGCGCGGCGACCGTTTTTATCTGACCGAAAACGTGTATCTCAGTCAAAAAGACATCCGATCCTTCCAGACCTCCAAAAGCGCCGTTTACAGCGGAATCGTCGCATTGATCGAAAAAGCCGGACTCGATATGATCGATATCCGCCGCGTCGATATTGCAGGGGCGTTGGGGCATAACCTCGATCTAGCAAACGCGATTGCGACGGGGTTGTTCCCGAGGCAGTTCGGGCGGTGTATTTCGCTGCAAGGCAACGCCAGCGCAAGGGGTGCACTTGCCTGTCTGCGATCGGAAAAATTTATCGAGACCTGCCTGTTGATTTCCAAAAAGGCCAAAACGGTCGAGCTTGCGACCGATCCCTTTTTCCAAAAGGAATTTATCGCCAATATGGATTTTTTTGCGGCAAAATAGCGCGTTGCGTCGGGATTCCGTATTGACTTCGACACTTTGCCGTGTTAAAATGATGGTAAGGCGAGAGGGTGTTTATCGTTTCGCAATCGCCGCCGAAACCGGCGGTTTTTTCGGGAGAAAACGATGGATAAAGCAAAAGGGCAGGGACTGAAAGCAAGCGAAAAATTTATTTATTCCTTCGGGACGCTGGGCAAAGAAGTCAGTTACGGCATGATCAATACTTACGCTATGTTGTTTCTGACTGTTTTTATGGGGCTGAACGGCATTATCGTCGGATTTGCGTTTTGTGCCGTCCGCTTGCTGTCTGCCGTTGCCGATCCCGTGATGGCAACGATCGTCAACAACACCAAAAGCCCGCTCGGCAAATACCGTCCGTGGCTGATCGTCGGAGCACTCCTCAATACCGCCGCGCTGGTCGTTATGTTTTTGCCTTTTCCCGAATTTTCGACCGGCGCGAAATATGCCTATTATCTTGCGGCGTATCTTGTGTGGGGCGTAACTTATACCGTCGTGGACGTTCCGCTGATGTCGATGATCCCTTCGATCGCCGATACGACCAACGAACGGTAATCGGTCTCGAGCCTTTCCCGGTTGATCGGCGGATTCGGCGGTTTTGTCATCGGTTCGGGCGGTTCGGTGATCATTGCGCTGACGCTCGGTCAAAGCAATCCTTGGAGTTATTTTATCGTTGCGTGCGTGGGCGGCGTCATTTTGACGGCAATGCTCCTGCTGGTTGTCTGCACACTGAAAGAGCGTTATGTCCTGCCTTGTCAGGAAGTTCGCTTCCGCGAAATTTTTTCGTTGTTCAAAAAGAACGATCAGGCACGCGCCTTCACGGGGAGTTATCTGCTCTTTACGATCGCCGCGACGATTGCGACCCTTCAGATCGTTTATCTTTTTATTTACGACGCCCGTCTGAGTTTTGAATATTTTATCATTTTTAACGTCGTTGCCTGCACGGGGCAGGGTATCGCAATGATTTTTTATACCTGGATTACCAAAAAGCTTTCGCGCGAAAAGGTGTTTTCGCTCACTTATATTTTGGCAATGATCGGACTTGCCATGATCTTTGCCGCGATGATTCCGGGCTTTATTCTGCAAAAAGATTCCGATCCGCTGGTCAACGTCATCATCGTTTCGATTGCAGGAAGCTTCTTGATGACGGCAAGCGGCGTCAATCAGATCAGCTCGATGGTGATGATTTCGGACGTTTGCGATTACGGCGAATATAAATTGGGCGTTCGTACCGATGCGGTGATGATGTCCGTCCAGACTTTATTGCTGAAAATTTCGGGCGCAGTCGCCATGCTGGTGCTGGGGATCGGGATTTATGTGTCGGGACTGCCGACAATCAATCTGCTGACCAATACCTTCTCGGGCGAAGTGACGGACAAGATGATTCTGATCCTGCTGATCTTTATGTTTTTGGTGCCGATTCCGCTTTTGCCGATCGGTCTGATCTATTACAAAAAGAAATATCGTCTTTTCGGCAAATATTACGACGAAGTCAAAGCAAGCATCGACTTGAAACGGAAAGAAGCCGGCGTCGCGTGCGACGAAGCCGCTGCCGATCGGATATCGGACGATTGCTGATCGGTTTGCGCCTGCCATGGTCGGAACAACAAAAAAATCGCTCCCGTCGGGAGCGATTTTTGATGTTTGAAAAAATATGACGGGATTATTCGATCGGAACGGCTTTTCCGCTTTTGCGGGATTCTTCGGCGGCAAACGCCATTTTGTGGGACATGATCGTTTGGCTCATCATGGAAAGGCGGGGCGTGATTTCACCCGTTTCCATCAGACGGATGAAATCGGCAACGACTCCCTGATCTCCGCCGAGGTGTCCGATCCCGCGCTTGACCCGGATGGTCCGAGGACGCTCGCCGAATACGCGTAACTTGAACGAACTCGAAGTATCGGTTCCCATGATTTCACCTTTGGTGCCTGAGATGTGGGTGCGACGATAGCAGAAAGCCGATTGCGCCGTCATTGTCAGCGTAGCGTTGACGTCGCCCATTTTGCAGCAAACGGTTTGATTTTCCATCACGTCGTTGTCACAGCGATATACGCATCTGCCGTACGGTCCGGTACGCAGGGCGTCTTTGACGTCTTTCAGCTTGGGTCTGCCTTTTCCCGTAATGACTTTCAGCTTGCCGATCAGCCAGGGAATGGTTTTGAACGTGGGCTTATAGTAAAGCTTTGATACTTCGTACGGACAAGTGTCGGCATGCGGGCATCCGTCGGTACAGCGCGCGGGCGCGTCTTTCGGCGCGTTTTCGGGAAGGAATTCCCGCCGTTCGCCGATGGAATATACCTGTTTGCAGGGTTTGCCGGTGTAGTAATAAATCAGATCGAGGTCGTGACAGCATTTGGCAAGAATCGAGGGACCGGTTTCGCTTTCCTTCCGCCAGTTGCCGCGAACATAGCTGTGCGAAAAATGCCAGTAGCCGACGTTTTCGGTTTGGATGATATTGGTGATTTCGCCGATTGCACCCGAATCGAGAAGCTCTTTTATTCGATTGTAGTAGGGAGCATAGCGAAGGACGTGGCAAACTACCATTTTCAGCTGTTTACGGCGCGCCGTTTCTTCCAGTTCTTCACATTCCGCAAGATGGGGAGAAACGGGTTTTTCGCAAAGAAGATGGTAGCCGAGCTCCATCCCTGCCATTGCATGGCGGTAGTGGTCCCGATCCTGTGTTGCGATGACGAGTGCGTCGGCAAGTTTCCCTGCGGCAAAAAAGTTTTTTTCATCCAGAAAAGCTCTGTCTTCCGACAACCCGAGTTTTTTGCGCATATATTGCAGCATAACGGGATTCTTTTCGCAGATTGCCGTAACTTTTGCGCCTTGGGCGGTAAAGTTATGGGCGTAAATGCGCCCGCGATTGCCCAGTCCGATGATTGCTACCGTGACCATAATGTTCTCCTTCCGTTGCTGTGCCGATTGCAAACTTAACGGTAAAATTGATCGATATAGGCTTGAATATCCGATCGTGTGCCGCGATACGGTCCGCGATGTTCCATTTTGGCAGATACCGTTGCGGTTGCCCACAGGAGGGCGTCTTCGATCGGGGCGTTCAGACGTTCGGTAATGTAGGCGGCAAACGTAGTGTCCCCGCGGCCGCTCCGACCCGAAAGATTGCGGGCTTTGATCGGGCAGGTGCAAAGCGTTTTGCCGTCGAATGCCAGAACTTCGGTGTTATGCGTGATGACGATTTCTTTTGCGCCCCAGTCGTAAAGCATTTGGGCCGCTTTTTTGCGGTCGGTCGTCCCGGTCAGGATTTCGGCTTCTGCCGCGTCGGTCTTGAAATACGTCAGATAGGGCAGCAATTCTTTTTTGTCCGCCCAGTCCTCGAAATACATTGCGCCTTCGGGCGAAGCATGGCGCAGCATTGCCTGGACGTCTAAGGCGACTTTCCCGCGCTTTGCAAGGGATTTGATCAGCGCGCCGTCGAAATCACCGTAAATCAGCCCCGCCAGATGATAAATTTCGCATTCTACTTCGGGGATGTCTTCGATGCGGAAGGGATCTCCTTGCGAAATACAGGTGCAGGTGCGACGTTCTTTGTCGGCGGTATGATATTGGTTGCGAATGGACGTGGATTTTGCGGAAGGAATAAAATAAATGTCTTCTTCCGGCAAAACGAGCTGCGAGAGGCGGTCTTTGTCCTCGGGCGCGAGTTTCGTGACGGCTGCGACTTTGTGTCCCAGCGCGTAAGCCGCCGCGGAAGAATACAATACCGCGCCGCCGCATTCGATGACCAGCTGATCGAGATGATCAATGTTGTAGTCGAGCGAAATATGTCCGATGGTCAGGGTGTCGTAGTGTTTCATAAATACCTTCCTGTTTCCCTTTTTGATTATCATATCACAAAACGGCGCGTTTGACAAGAAAATACCGAACGAATGCCCTTGATCCGATCGGAAGCTTCGTGGAAAAATCGGCGAAGAAAAGCAGGGGAAGTTCGGCAAAAAATTGACTTTCGGATCGGAATGTGATATAAACTTTATATTGGAATTCCGATTTCGGGATTCATTCGGAAAGAAAACACCCTTGCGGAAAAGGAGGCAACTATGAACTCAATTTACAAAGCGTATTGCAGAACGTATCAGTTTGTGATGCGTGCGGCGGCTTGCTGTCTGCCGTGGCGCAAACCCGAACTGATCGAAGGGAAGGACAGCTTAAAGCGTCTGCCTGCCGTGATCAAAGAAAAAGGGATTCCTTCTGTACTGATCGTTACGGACAAAGGGCTGATGTCGCTGGGGATGCTGGATCCTTTATTCGATGGGTTAAAGCAGGAAGGTGTGGAGTATCGTCTTTATGACAAAACGGTACCCAATCCGACCATCGACAATATCGAAGAGGGCGTTCAGCTGTACAAAGAAGGGAACTGTGCGGCGATTATCGCATTCGGCGGCGGATCTCCGATGGATTGCGCCAAGGGGATCGGCGCGAGAATCGCGCGTCCCGGCAAGCCGATTGCCAAAATGAAAGGCGTCTTGAAAGTTCTTCGCAGATTGCCCCCGATTTTTGCCGTTCCGACGACGGCGGGTACGGGGAGCGAAGCGACGCTTGCCGCGGTTATCACCAACAGCGCGACGCACGAGAAGTATCCGATCAACGACGTTGTACTGATTCCGAAATACGCCGTACTCGATCCCATGCTGACGGTCAAGCTGCCCAAGCATATTACGTCGACGACCGGCGTCGACGCATTGACGCACGCGGTAGAGGCGTACATCGGTCACAGCACGACCAAAGAAACGCGGGCAATGAGCCTTAAGGCGACCGAACTGATTTTTGCCAATCTTAAAAAGGCGTATGACGACGGCGGAGATCTCGAAGCCCGGCAGAATATGCAGTATGCCGCATTCTACGCAGGGGTAGCGTTTACGCGTTCTTATGTCGGATATGTGCATGCCATCGCCCATACGTTGGGCGGGTTCTACAACGTTCCGCACGGATTGGCAAACGCCATCATTTTGCCGTATGTCCTCGAATATTACGGAGACAGTTGTGCCAAGCAGCTTGCAGAGCTTGCCGCGGTTGCGGGCGTCGGAACGGACGAAATGAACGACTCCGATCGCGCCAAGGCATTTATCGCGGCAATTAAGGAACTCAATGCTTCGATGCAGATTCCCGCAAAGGTCAAAGGGATCAAAGAGGAAGATATTCCGCTGATGGTCAGCCGTGCGTTTGCCGAAGCCAATCCGCTGTATCCCGTACCCAAGTTTATGGGCAAAGAAGAAATCGCAGCGATGTACCGCACGATCGCCGAATGAGCAAAAAAGCGGTTCTCGTCAACGTAAGCGGCGACAAAGACGGCGAGCGCGTCCTCAAAGAGTTGGAAGCGCTTGCCGATACTGCGGGTTATACCGTGGAAGCGTCGCTCGTGCAACGCAAATCGATGCCGGATCGTCGCTATTATATCGGAAGCGGCAAGCTGGAAGAGCTTAAAAACGTAGTTATGGCTACGGAATCCGAGGTTGTTATTTTCGATAACGATCTGACGGGCAGCCAGTTTCACAACCTGGAAACTTATCTCGGCGTGACGGTGATTGACCGTGCGACGCTGATTATCGAAATTTTTGCCGCGCACGCAAGGAGCAACGAAGGCAAGCTGCAAGTCGAACTTGCCGCAAAGCGCCAGGCATTGCCGCGGGTGATCGGCAAAGGGATTGCGATGTCGCGCCAAGGCGGCGGAGGCGGCGGGGG
>DVOH01000011.1 GCA_018713745.1 Candidatus Stercoripulliclostridium merdipullorum
TGCGAACGCATCGCTCTACCAACTGAGCCATATCCCCGAAGCATTGCAATTATAGCAAATTGCAGGGGACGATGTCAACTGTTCCGCTTCGGTTTTTCATGAGATCGGCAAAAACCGTCAGACATCCGCGCAAATAAGTTGTCAATGTGTTTCCGTTGCGTTACAATAACGGAGGAAGGTAAGCAATGAACGTAACTGTCAACGGAATTTCGTTATATTATCGGGTCGAAGGGAGCGGGGCGGTTCCGATGGTGCTTTTGCACGGAAACGGAGAGTCTGAGGAGATTTTTGCTTCCTTCCGACATGCGCTTCAAGCGGCATTGCCGGGGTGCTTCCGCGTTTGGTCCTTCGATTCCAGGGGGCAAGGCCAAAGTCAAAAAGGCGTTCGACTGAGCTATCGGCTGATGGCGGAGGATATCGACCGTGCCATGCGGATGCTCGGGATCGACAATCCCGTTGTACTCGGATTCAGCGACGGCGCGATCGTTGCGCTGATGATGGGCGCGCGACTCGATACGCCCATGCGCAAAATCATTGCCTGCGGTCCCAATCTTTCTCCGCGCGGCCTTAAGTTTTCCGTTCGTGCCGCCGGCGCCATCGGATGGATGCTGACTCGCAATCCTTTGCTTAAAATGATGATTCGGGAGCCCGACCTCAAGGAATCGGAACTCGATAAGATCGGTATCCCCGTCTTGGTGACGGGCGGAGCGCATGATATGATCCGCCGCAGAGAGCTTGTTGCCATTGCCGACGCATTGCCGCAGGGTACGCTGAAAATTCTTCCCGGCGAAGGGCATTCGAGCTATATCACGGACGGCGAAAAACTGCTGGATGCGGTCAAAGAATTCCTTCTGAAAGACCGCTGAAAAAGCCTTGCGCGGGAAGGAGTAAATACATCGTAAATCGATCAAAAAAGTCGACGCGGCGCGTTGACTTTTTTGATTGTCGGGAGTAGAATATCGCAGAAACCGAGAGGGAAAAATTAAGTAAATCAAATTTCGGTTCTCCTGCATATAACGAAGTAGAGGAACAAGCAATGATCAAAGACCTGACAGTTGGCAAGCCGATGAAGCGGATCATCGCATTTACGATCCCGGTTGTGATCGGCAATATATTTCAGCAATTATACAGCATTATCGACACGTTGATCGTGGGACGCACGTTGGGGCTGGACGCTTTGGCGGCAGTCGGCGCGACGGGCGCGATTTCCTTTTTGATCATCGGGTTTATCCAAGGCATTACGGCGGGGTTTGCCGTCATTACGGCAAAATATTTCGGTGCCCACGACGAAGCGATGGTTCGCAAGTCCGTCGGCGCCTCGATGTTGCTTGCCGTAGCGGTTACGGTCGTGATGACGGCGGTTGCCGTTTTGACGGCGATGCCCTTGCTTAAACTGATGGCGACGCCCGACAATATTATGATCGGAGCGTATCAATATATCGTAGCGATTTTCTACGGAATTTTTGCCACGGTTTTTTACAATCTGTTCTCCAATATTCTGCGTGCCTTGGGCGACAGTCGCACGCCGCTGATCTTTTTGCTCGTGGCAACGTTGATCAATATCGTACTGGACTACGTATTTATCGTATACTGCAATATGGGCGTAGCGGGTGCCGGTTGGGCGACGGTCGTCGCGCAGGCTGTTTCGGCATTGCTGTGTTTGGTTTACAGTCTGAAAAAGTTTGAAATTCTGCGTTTGAAGAAATCCGACTTCGTCGTAACGCTCCGGTTTATGTGGGAGCATGTTCGGGTGGGGCTTCCGATGGCGTTTCAGTTTTCGATCACGGCAATCGGCATGATGGTGGTGCAGAGTGTGCTGAACGGATACGGTTCGCTGACCGTTGCCGCCTATACCGCGGCAAGCAAGATCGACTCCCTGATCGGGCAGACCGTGCTGATGGCGCTCGGTGTAACCTCTGCAACGTTTGCCGCTCAAAATTACGGCGCCAAGCAATACGACCGCATCCGTCAAGGAATCCGCGATTGCATGAAGTTAGGCGTTATGTTGTCGGTGTTCGGACTTGCGTTTGTCATACTGGCGGGCAAACCGCTGATGCGCCTCTTTGTCGAAAACGTCGATCCCGCTTTGATGGCGGAGGTCGAAGAACTGGGTATGACCTATCTTATTCTCAATGCGGCATTCTATATCCTCTTGGCGGCGGTGTTTGTCTATCGCAATGCCTTGCAGGGGATGGAGCGGAGCGCGATTACGATGCTTGCAGGGGTTGCCGAACTTGCCATGCGTTCGGCGTCAACCATTCTGCTGGGCGCGATTTGGGGATATGCGGGGATCTGTGTCGCATCTCCGATGGCATGGCTTGGCGCCGATATTTTGCTGCTCGCCGTTTATCTTCCCTTGATCCGACGGCTGATGCATCCCAACCGTCGGCGTATGGCGCGTGTGGACGTTTCGGATTGGCAGTTCCGCGAACGGATGAGCGCGCTGTCTCATGCCTTCTTCCTCCATTAAGCTTTCTCATCTCTCCTTTATTTTTGAAAGGGTCGCTCCGAGAGCGGCTTTTTCTTTTGCGGTTCGGATGCGGTTTTCGGGCGGGGATGGCGTCCGATCGTTTACTTTTTTCGGCAGGTGTGCTATAATCGGATTGACCGATCGCCCGATTCGATCGGCAGAGGAGCCGTATGTTTTTGCCAGTCAAGCGGTCGGAACTTGCCGACCCCGAGCATATTGATTTTGTATTGATTTCCGCCGACGCTTACGTCGATCATCCCACGTTCGGGCATGCCTTGATCGCACGGCTTGTCGAGTCGCTTGGGTTTTCGGTCGGGATCATTCCGCAACCTGTCTCGGACGACGATTATCGCGTGTTTCCCACGCCTCGTTACGGATTTTTGGTGTCGGGCGGCGTGGTTGACAGTATGGTCAACAATTATACCGCTTCCCTCAAAAAGCGCTCGGACGACGCCTACAGTCCCGGCAATCGCGCCGGAAGGCGACCCGACCGTGCCGTAACGGTGTATACGCGCAACCTCAAACGCCTTTTCCCGGGGGTGCCCGTCGTAATCGGAGGAATCGAGGCATCTCTCAGACGATTTGCGCATTACGATTATTGGTCGGACAGCGTGATGCCCTCGGTTTTGGTGGACAGCGGCGCCGATCTTCTGATCTACGGGATGGGAGAAAAACCGATTTTCGATATCGCATCACGCTTGAAACAGGGGATTCCGCTTGCCGAAATCAAAGACGTGCGCGGAACTTGCTATCTCGCGGACGAAAGTCGTTTGCCTGAACTTTTTGCCGAAGGGGCGTCGGCGTTGCCGTCGTGGGAGGAAGTCCGCAGCGACAAAAAGCAGTATGCCCGTGCTTTTCGCCGTCAAAGCCGATCGACCGATCCCGTCAGCGGCGAAATTTTAATTCAGAAGCAAGGCAAAAACCGCTATCTCGTTGCCAACCGCCCCCAATTTCCGTTGACAACGGCGGAAATGGATGCCGTTTACGATCTTCCGTTCGAGCGCGAAGCGCATCCGATGTATGAGGGGGGCATCAAAGCGTTGGAAGAGGTCAAGTTTTCGGTGACCAGTCATCGCGGGTGCTTCGGGAGCTGTTCCTTTTGCGCACTGAACTATCATCAAGGGCGCAGAATTCAGAAGCGGAGTATCGAGAGTATTGTCAAAGAAGTCGAAGGATTTGTCCGTGATCCCGCATTCAAAGGAAACGTCCACGACGTGGGAGGCGCGACGGCAAACTTCCGCAATCCGTCTTGCGATCTGCAGGAGCGGCACGGGGTATGCAAAGACCGATACTGTATCGGCAGTAAACCTTGTCCCAATCTGAAAGTCGATCATACCGAATACATTGACTTATTGCGGCGGGTAAGAGCCATCCCCGGCGTCAAGCGGGTATTTGTCCGAAGCGGGGTGCGGTTCGACTATGTGATGTACGACAAGGACGAAACGTTTTTGAAAGAACTGATCGCGCACCATATCAGCGGACAGCTGAAAGTAGCGCCCGAGCATGCCTCGGACAAGGTGCTGAAGGTGATGAACAAAGCGCCGTTTGCGGTATACGAAGCGTTTTACAAGCGGTATTTCGAACTGAACAAGGAGATGGGGAAGGAGCAGTATCTGGTGCCGTATATGATCGCGTCGCATCCGGGGTGCGGGCTGAAAGAAGCGGCGGAACTGACGGAGTATCTCAAAAAAATCCGATATATGCCCGAACAAGTACAAGACTTTTATCCCACGCCTTCTACACGTTCGACCTGCATTTATTATACCGGGATCGACCCGGACACGATGGAAGAAGAATATGTGCCGCGCACGCGGGAAGAGAAGCGGATGCAGCGTGCGCTGTTGCAATACCGCAAGCCCGAAAATGCCGAACTGTTGCGTAAGGCATACGGGATTCTTGCCGAGGAGGGCAACAAGCAAGGCGGGCATAAGAAGGGTGCGCAAGGAAAAAAATCTTACGGGCGAAAGAACAACGGAAAGGGGCAAAAACGATGAAACTGGTGATACAAAGGGTATCGCAAGCCGAACTCGGCGTCAACGGAGAGCGAATCGCGGCAATCGGACGGGGCTTGGTGGTTTACGTCGGGATCGGACAGGGGGACGGAGAGGAAGCCGTCCGATATCTTGCGCGCAAGGTAGCCAATCTGAGAATCTTTGAAAACGACAAAGGCAAACTGGATTACTCGGTACTCGATAGGGGATACGAAATTTTGTCGGTATCGCAGTTTACGTTGTACGGAGACTGTCGACACGGCAACAGACCGGACTTTACGGGGGCGGAGGAACCGCTTCGCGCGCGGGCGTTATACGAGCAATTCAACGAGGAATTGCGCGGCTTCGGCGTAACGGTCGAGACGGGGCGGTTCGGCGCCGAAATGCAGATCCGACAAGTCAACGAGGGTCCCGTGACGATTCTTGCAGAACGTTAAAATCGAAGGTATAATTTGTTTCTCCCGGGTCAAACTAACAGTGTAGCCTAAAAAGGAGGAGCGACTGATGAATCATACGATCAGAACGGGTGAAAAACCCGGGCGTGGCACTTACAGCTGCTTGAACTGCCAGACCAAAGTCAATCTGGACGCGCAAGACAAAATGCCTCCGTGCCCCAAGTGTAACAACAGCGAATTCAAAAAGGCGTAACCGATACAAGGTTACAAGGACGCAAAGGACTGCCGCAAGGCAGTCCTTTGCGTTTAGAAAACGATTGAAAGCGGCATGGTTTTGTGTTATAATCTTAGCGTAATCGAAAATTGACCGACACGGAGGGAAAACTATGCTCGAAGGATTTTTGATCGGCCATGCCGACGATCAGAAGGGCGGTACCGGGGTAACGGTATTGCTTGCTAAGCAGGACGCCGTCGGCGGCGTCAGTGTGCGGGGGGCGTCTCCCGCCACGCGCGAAACCGATCTTCTGCGCTCCGAAAACACGGTAGAACGCATCAATGCCGTTGTGCTTTCGGGCGGAAGCGCATACGGACTGGAAGCTGCTTGCGGCGTTGCCGAGTTTCTCAAAGAAAAAGGTTTGGGGTACGATACAGGGAAGTTAAGGGTACCGATTGTATGCGGAGCTTCGATCTACGATCTCGAGTACAAGTCTTTTTGCTATCCCGACAAAGAGATGGGGAAGGCTGCTTGTCTTGCCGCAGCTCCTCTCGAGGACGGGGGCGGCATGATGGGCGCGGGTGCAGGCGCAACGGTAGGCAAATTGCTGGGGATGAAGTGCGCTGCCAAAAGCGGAATCGGGATTGCGTCCATCCGGCGCGGTAAGCTGGAAGTTGCCGCGGTGGTCGTCGTCAACGCCTTCGGCAACGTTTACGAACCCGACAGCAAGCATTTTGTGCGCGGGTGCAAAATCGGATTTAAGGCCATCGATATCGAAGACGCACTTGCCGCCCTCGAGCGCGTGAGCATCAATTATACCAATACGACGATCGGTTGTATTTTGACCAATGCAAAACTTTCCAAAGCCGACGCCAACCGTCTGGCAGACGCCACGCACGACGCTTATTCGCGTTGTATCCGTCCCGTCCATACCCGTTATGACGGCGACGCGATTTTTGTCATGGCGGACGGCGACGTCGAGGCAAACGCCGTTGCCCTGCATACCCTTGCGGTCAAAGCAATGTCGCAGGCGATTCTCAATGCCGTATCGCTCTGAGGAGGGCGGGGGTTGTGAAACGAGCGTTCAATTATATCGTAGTCATTATAGCGACGGGCGTTGTCCTCGGAGCAATGTTGGCAGCCGCGTTTTTTGTTCCGACCTATTCCCCCGAGTTGCCCGGAACGGAAACGCCAACCGACGGAACGAAATTGCGGTTTCGGGAGGGATCGTTCAAAATCGTGCAGTTCAGCGACTTTCACGAGTGGCTCGGCATCGAGCACGATTCCAACGGTCTTGCGATAGAAGAAAAAGACGATCTCAAACCGTTGCTCAAAAATTATATCGCGTCGGTGCTGGACGCGGAAAAACCCGATCTCGTCGTTTTGACGGGGGACAATACGTTTTCGTTGTCGTTCTTTTATGATTTGGGCAGAAAAATAACGCTGAAAACGTATGCGGCAATCGCCGCCGTGTTCGAGGAGCGTCGTCAGCCATGGACGCTGACATTCGGCAATCACGACTCCGAAGGCCTTTACAACAAAAGCGATTTGTTTGCCGTATTGACACAATATCGCTATTTTATCGGTGCCTTATCCGATACCGACGAGATTCTTGCCTATTCGGACGGAATCGGAACCGACGACGAACGCATCGGCAATTATGCCATTCCCGTATATGACGGGGATCGGACGGCGTTTGCGGTATATTTGTTGGATTCGGGGTCGTACAACAGCTCCCAAGCGGCAAAGGATAAGCCTTATCGTTACATTACGGAGGCGCAGACCGCATGGTTCCGCAGTGCAAGCGAACGCCTTGCGCAAAACGTACAACCCGTTCCCGCATTGATGTTCACGCATATTCCGCTGTGGGAGCATATCGAAGCCGTCGAACAGGGGAACGAGTCGATCGGACATCCGTACGGGTTCAGTCCTTCCGACACCAGAAGTCCGATTTTTGAAGCGGTGGTCGAGACCGGCGGCGTAAAAGGGATTTTTGTCGGACACAATCATTCCAACAGCGTCGCAACGTTTTACCGCCGCCCCGGCGTCGAAATCATGATGGGCGTTACGCCTCAGGCGGCTGCCGCCTCTTATGACGACACGACTTCGATTCTGTATTCCCGCATTTTTACGGTCACCGCGGATGGGAGCGTGACCACCCGCCTCCATACTTCGGAGAATGGCGGCGGGATTTATCTCGGTCAGTCCCTTACGATTGCGTAGGCGTAACGTATTTCCGATACAACAGTTCGAAGATTTCGAGGTGGCGCTTTTCGTCTTCGATGATGCGTTCCAGCGCAATGCGGACGCCTTTGTCGGTGATCGATTCGTACTGCCGGGTATATTTGGCAATCGCGGCGCGTTCGCCGTCGGCGGCGTTGCGTAACAGCGCGTTTAAGCGTATGGGATACTTGTTGTAGGACGGCGACCACCAGTATTTGGCATGGCGATAGACGCCGAGCAGCTTGGGATCTTCGCCGAGGTCGAGTGCCAGTTCGCCAAACACTTCGAGGTGCCGCATTTCTTCGATCGAAATCACTTCAAAGATTTCGGCAATTTCCTGTTGATCGTGCGTGATCAGATGATTGTAAAAATACAATGCAACCGCGCTCATTTCCGAAACGATGCCACCCATATTGTCCAGCATTTCGCGCGCGTATGTAAGATTGACGCCTTCTGTTTCAAATTCGGGGAAGGGCGTCTTGTCCAATTTTTGCAAAAGCGATGACGTTTCCATAAAAAACCCTCCGCTTCAGTCTATGCCGAAAGAAGGGGGAAAGGTGTTCAGATCCGCGTAAGATCGCCGTTCAGAACGATGGGCGAAAACCCGTCCAGCTCATCTTTGAAAAAGCAGTTGTCGTAGGGATAATAAAAATAAATTGCTTTTCCGTGGCGGAAGGCGTCGTATACTTCGAGGAACGTCGCGCCGCCGATATAAAAATCGCGGTCGCCGTCTTTGGGAAAATTGAGGGTCAGAACGCCGTCGCACCCTGCGATCGTACGATCGGAGCGCCGAAACATTTCGGCTTTGAATGCGGCATGGCGCAAGGGATCCGTGCGCGTCGCGTCTTCGGCGCCGGGTCGGTCATAGCAGTTGGGAAACACGACTTCGTGTCCTTGTCGCTTCAGTGCATCGGCAATCGCGGCAAGCCGAGGATAAAAGCGTTTGGAACAGATCAGCAGAAGTTTCATAACTATTCGTATTTCCGGTCGATATCGATGACGAAATAGTATTTGGTTTCCTCTCCGACAAAGGCGGCGTCAAGACTGCAGACGATATCGTCACGGGTCAGTTTGCATTCAAAAGGAACGACGACGTCAAACAATACGTTTGTATGGGTGATGCCGCGGACGAGACGGAAGTCGTGCATGGTAAGGTTTTGATCGAGCGAAGCGATGACGGCAGAAACTTTTTGCAAGATCGCATTGAGTTCGGGGTCGTCGGTTACGATGGGATCGTAATGAATGGTCAGATGGATGCCGAGATTCTTTTTGAAATCGAGTTCGATATCGTCGATCATGTCGTGGGCTTCCATCAGGTCGGTGTCGGCGGGAATCTCGACGTGCACGACGGCAAAGCAATTTGCGGCGCCGTAATTGTGGATCATCAGATCGTGGATCCCTTTGACGTGCGGATAGGACAGGAGTTTTTCGCGAATCAGTCGGACCTGATCGGGGTCGGGACGGGTGCCGAGGATGGGATCGATGCTTTCGCGGATCAGTTTGACGGCGGAAACGACGATAAAGACCGACACGGCAAGCCCGAAATATGCGTCGAGATTGACGCCCGTCGTGTCGATGACGACGGTTGCGATCAGTACGGTCAAGGTAGACAAAATATCGTTGCGGGCGTCCGCCGCGCTTGCCATCAAAGGGGCGGAGTCGATGGCTTTGCCGAAGTTGCGGTTGAGAAGCGCCAAAAACACTTTGATGCCGATCGATAAGGCGAGGACGACGTAAGTCAGCGTCGTAACGCTGACCACTTCGGGGGTAATCATTTTTTCGACCGAAGATTTGGCAAGCAATACGCCGATGGCAAGGACCAGGAAGGCAACGACCAGACCCGAAACGTATTCGTAACGGGCATGTCCGAAGGGGTGTTCTTTGTCGGCGGGGCGGGAAGAAAGTTTGAATCCGAACAGTGTAACGGCGGAGCTTCCCGAGTCCGACAAATTGTTGACGGCATCGGCGACGACCGTCAGACTGTTGCCGATCAGTCCCACCGCGATTTTGGCACCGAACAGCAGGAGATTGAAGACGATGCCGATCACGCCCGCGACGATTCCGTAACGGAAGCGGACCTCGGGACGATCGGTATCTTTGTAATTGCGGATCAGTAATTTTTTGATAAGAGTCATGATTTGTATTGTAAGAAGAATTTGCACATTTCTTTGTTTGTGATCACCGATTGATTGTATTCGGGATACAATACGTTGAAAACATGCGTCAGACGGGGTTTTGCGTTTTTCTGCCAGCGGCGCATCTCGACGGGGACGCCCAAGGCTTTAAGCTTTGCCGAAAAGCGTTGCGATTCTTTCAGCAGAAAATCCTGTTGGGAGGACATCAGATACGCGGGCGGAAAGCGGTCGTTGACGACATTATAAACTGAAGTAAACGGGAGATAAACGCTGTTGCGATAATCGGCATCGAGATAATACGAGCAAAAAGCTTTTGCAAGTCCGTTGCGCATTCGGACAAAACGGTCGATATCGTAGATGCCGCAGATCAGTCCGATCGCGCGGAAGCGGATAGGGGACTGTAAGCCGATTTTTTCACGCGCCTCGGGGCTTTCGGCAAGGGCGGCGGTAAGAGCGGCAAGGTGCGCGCCTGCCGAGTCGCCCGTAATAAAAACGTTGTCGAGATCGGCGCCGTAATCGGAGCCGTATTCCTTCAGCCATGACAAAGCGAGGTCAACGTCCTGAAGCTGTGCGGGAAAAGGTGCCTGATGAATCAGACGGTAGCTGACGTTGACAACGACGAATCCGTAGGAAGCGAGGGTCATGGCATAATTTTTGTTGAGATCCTTATCTCCGTAGATCCATGCGCCGCCATGGATATCGACGATAACGGGGAGATCTTCGGTGGCATCGGCGGGACGGTAAACGTCCAGCCACTGATAGGACGACCCGTCTTCGACATAGGGAATATTGCAAAACGTTTCGACGCCGACAGGCGGTTTTTGATCGGCAAGGCGGCGTTCGTCGTTGCGCTTCATCCGCGCGGGAATTCGCTCGCGGATCAGCCGCTGAAAAAATTGCATCATGGTACTCCTGTCCCTTTTATCTTATGATAATTTTTGATTATTATAGCACACGCGTAACGAGGTTGCAATCGAATTGCGCCTTCCTTGCAAAGAAAGCAGGCGTCCATCCCCGATTTTTCGACGATTGACTTTCCCCACGGAAAGCGGTTGATTTTTTTCGGCGCATCGTTTATAATGGTTGAAGATTATACGCAGGAGGGCATTTATGCAAAAGGTCAATCTCAAAAAAATTCCGTTGACCCCCAAGGAACTGGTGTTCGGCTTCCAACATATGTTTGCAATGCTTGGTGCAACCGTTCTCGTTCCCATTCTCAGCAATATGAGTATTTCGATGGCACTGTTGGCAGCCGGTATCGGCACGATAGTGTTTTATTTTATTACCAAAAAGAAAGTTCCCGTCTTTTTGGGCTCCAGTTTCGCGTTTTTGCCCGCTTTGCAGGCGATTCTCGGCAAAACCGATCCCGAAACCGGTGCGTTCTTGCTCGAACGCTACGGCATCGAATGGCAGAACGCAATGGCTGCCGTTTGTATTTCGCTCGTGCTTGCGGGACTTGTTTACGTCGCGCTTGCCGTCGTTATTAAGACAGTCGGCGTTCAGAAAGTCAAAAAACTGTTCCCGCCCATCGTTGTCGGTCCCGTCATTATCATCATCGGTATGATTCTTGCTCCCAAGATGTTCTATAACAACATCATCGGACCCGCAATGTGGAACGGCGTCGACGCCTGGAAAGAATGGACGACCGCGATCGTCACCGCATTGGTCATCGTCATCGTCAATGCATACGCAAAGCCCAAGAGTTTCCTCAAAGTTATCCCCATCCTGCTCGGGTTTGCCGCAGGATATGTTTATGCGTTTGCCATCAGCTTCGCTCCCGGCGGATCCCTTCTTTCGTTTATCGTGCAGGAAAACGGAAAATTTGCCGCATTCGATCTCGGCAAAGCGTTCAGTGCCGATCGCATCATTCTGTTCCAGAACATCGGCAAAGAATTCAGCTTCTACAAAGGATTTGCCAATATGACGGGCGCAACCTTCGGGACTGCCGCATTGATGATCGTTCCGCTGGCAATCGTTACGTTTATGGAACATCTCGGCGACATCAGCGCCAACAGCACGGTCTGCGGCAAAGACTTTATGGTTGACCCCGGACTGCACCGTACCGTTATGGGTGACGGTATCGCTACCGCTCTCAGCGGTTTGTTGGGCGGTCCTGCCAACACCACTTACGGCGAGAACACCGCAGTACTTGCCATCACCCAGAACTACAGCACCAAAAATATCTTTATCGCTGCCTGCCTTGCCGCTGTTTTCGGTTTGTTTACGGTATTTGCCGACTTCCTTGCCACAATTCCCGCTGCCGTAATCGGCGGTGCGTCGATCATCCTGTTCGGTATGATTTCGGCAAGCGGTCTGCGCGCAATGGTCGAAGGCAAGGTTGACTTCGGCAACACCAAAAACCTGATGGTCGTATCGATCACGCTTGCCATCGGATTGGGACTCGGCGCGATGAGTCTGGCAGGGGACGTCACTGGCAACGCCGCATTCAAAATCAAAGCGGGTGACGTCGAAATTTCGCCCCTTGCAATCGCAACCGTACTGGCAATCGTTCTCAATCTGATCATTCCCGACAGCAAACCCCGCAACGAGGAAGAACTGGAAGGCAAAATCAATCTGACCAGCGACGCCGTTGACGTCGAAGAAATTGCGAAAGAAGAAGAAAAATAATTTAAACCCGAACCGTGCGTACGCTTGGCGTCCGCACGGTTTTTTTACGGAGGCAAACATGAAGCAATACCCCAACGTAACGATTTTCGATCATCCGCTGATCAAACACAAGGTCGCAATTTTGAGAGACAAAAACACCAAGACCAAAGAGTTCCGCGAACTGGTGGAAGAAATCACGACGCTGATGACTTATGAAGCGTTTAAGGACGTCCCGACGCGCACCGTCGAAGTCGAAACGCCTCTCGAAACTACCGAACAAACGATGGTATGTGAAAATTCCGTTGCCATTATTCCCGTTCTGCGTGCAGGACTCGGGATGGTCAACGGAGTCCATACGCTGTTTCCCACGGCTAAAGTCGGACATATCGGGATGTATCGGGACGAAGAAACGCTCGAACCCAAAGAGTATTATTGCAAACTTCCCGAAGGGATCGAAAGCCGCGTAGCGGTGATCCTCGACCCCATGCTGGCAACGGGCGGATCCGCCGTCGCCGCAATCGATATGCTCAAGAAAAAAGGATGCAAGCACATTAAGCTAATGTCTATCATCGCGGCACCCGAAGGCATTAAAACGGTTGCCGAAACTTATCCCGACGTTAAAATCTATGTTTCGACCTGCGATCGCTGCCTCAACGAGCACGGCTATATTCTTCCGGGACTCGGAGACGCAGGAGATCGATTGTTCGGTACAAAATAAAGATTTCTTGACAGTTGTCAAAAAAGCATTGTCCTTCATCTCCCGATGTGCTACAATAGCCTCGGGAGATTTTGTTATGAAAAAACTGCAGAAGAAAGCATCATATTATGTAGGATTTTACTTGTTGTTCAGCGCACTGTCATTTATTCGCGCGTTGGCGACCTATATGTTTATCGTGCCCAATGCGTTTGCACCGGGTGGAATCGGCGGTATTGCCTCGTTGCTTTATAACATCGTGGGGCAATACGACGTTCGGCTTGCCGAAACGGTTTTCAATCCCGCTGTTACGATTTTTGTTTTCAACGTGCCGCTCCTTATCCTTGCGCTGATCAAACTTAACAAGCAGTTTTTTATCAATACGACCATCGGCGTTCTGCAGTATTCTTTGTTTATGGCGTTGTTCAGCCTATGCAATTTTCCCGTGTTCCGCGGTATGGATTACGAGAGCGGCGTTATGTTTCTCGCCGCGCTTTCGGGCGGCGTGATTTCGGGGATTTCGCTGGGCGGTATGCTTTTGATGAACGGCAGCATGGGCGGTACCGATATTATCGCCAAACTCGTTTATCTCAAAAATCCGATGATCAACGTTGCGTGGCATCTGTTTATTTTCGATTCGATCGTTGTCGTTGCCTCTGGTGTTATGGGGCTGATCGGTGCGCAGGGGGACGACTCTCCCACCGTTTTTATCAACGTGCTTTCTCCCATTTTGTACAGCTTTATCACGCTTTATGCCACCAGCAAAACCGCCGACATTATTACGACGGGCTTGCAGTCCAGTGTCGTGTTTAATATCGTGACCGAAAAGTATCAGGAAATTTCCGATATGATCGTGACCAAAATGCACCGCGGCGCAACGGTATTTCAAGGCGAAGGGGTGTTTACACATCAGAACCGCCATGTCGTCGTTTGCGTCGCAAAGCGCAAGCAGGTAGCGCAACTGAAAAAAGAAATCAAAGCCATCGATCCCAACGTGTTTATGTATATCACAAACGCGCGGGAAGTCAGCGGATTCGGCTTCCGCTCGGGGAACTGATATGAAGCATCTCAATTTTTTGCAGTATCGATTGGAAAACGTGGATTTTCGCGTCGTCGAAGAAAATTTGTCGGGTGTCAAATTTGCGGCGACACCGCGCCTGACGGCACAATGCGCGCGACGCGGCAATCAATATCTGGTCAAAATGACCGTCGAAATCGAAAATGACGGAAAATCGAACGTTATGCCGTTCGATCTGAAAGTGACGGCTGCCTGTACGTTTCATATCGTTGCCGACGCCGACGTCGAAACGCTTCGGCTCGAGGCAAGCGAATTTGTTTATCCCTACCTGCGCGCGTCGGTAACTTCGATCGTAACCGCTGCCAATTTTCCGCCGCATTTTCTGCCGCCTGTCGATTTCGGCAAGGTGATTCGCGGTGCAGAACCCAAAGAAAGCGGAGGGTCCGTAATCGTCCGACCGTTGGTCGATCTCGATTAATGAATCAACCGATATCGTGCGCGCCGATGTGCGCGCTTTTTATTTGAAAGCATTCCCTGTTTTCCGGAAAAATATCTTGACATTCCAACTTAATGGAAATATAATAAATCTATATAGTGCTGTAATTCTTGTGAATTATGATGGCTCGTTTTGGGAGGATGGTAATGAGACAGAAGCGTTGTAGCGCAGCAAAGTTGGTTTTAATCGGAATTTTTGCTGTCGCATGGATCATAGGAGGGGTGTTCGGTGTTTCTTCGCTTGCTTCCGCAGCGCCTCAGACAATTATGATTGATTTTCATGACAGCGCATATTATATCGGGGAAGTTCCTTATGAAAATCTTAACGATGCTATTGCAACGGCAGCAGACGGCGATACGGTTAAGTTGAATTTGGAAGACCATGTTGTTCAAAATCAATCGATAAAAATCACGCAAGATATTACGCTGTCCGGTACTTTGACCACGGCGGTTCTCGAGGATGAGGACGGAATCGTCATTGAAGGCAACGTGACCTTTTCCGATTTAACCTTCCGATCCGGACATCTGATCCCGACTATAAGTGCCGTTACGGTTCGACCCGGCGGCAAATTAACCGTTTCGGGCGGTTTGTTTTCGATTGCGGCGGGAATCGCTATCTCTGCAGATGGCGCCGTTATCTTAACCGACGGAGCGTCGGTACAACTTGAAGGAAACGGCACAATAGGTATCGTTACGGACGAATCCGCAACGGTAACGATTTCGGAATCCTCGATTGTTAACAAAGACGGTCAATATCAGATGCCCGTAGTCGTTCACTCCGGGAAGGCTATGCTGGAAAGCGGTTTGATTGAGATGGATGATACTGACTTTGTCCGTGTCAGAGAAGGCGCAGCTTTAGAAGTAATGCCCGGTTTTATGTTCGCTTCGGCGACATTGCGCAGAAACGGGCGCGCCGTTAACGAGGAAGGAAAATTCTATAACGGCATCCTGCCCGGTATAAAAGGCGATTTGGATTTTGACGGGAATTTTGTGCTAAGAGACAGGTTTGAAGCATACCCGAGTCAAAAAACGGATTTTTATAATTATTACGGTTTGTTAGATCCGATTGTTGAGTCTGTCGAACTTCTCGAGGGAACCCCGCTTGTGTATGACTATCTGAAGCCGTCCGATCTCAAAGTAACTCTAAGCGGATATGCGGCTACACTGCATTTGGATTATACGGTAAACTGGGAAGGAGGCGATCGTTTCGGATTAAGCGGAAGCTATCGTTACACATTGGAATTCCGTCCGTCGCCTGAATCTCCCGAAGGGGTGATTGCCGATACCATCTTTCCTTATACATCCGAGATGGAACTGGAAATCGAACGTGCAGAATTGCGTTTTGAGAGATTGCCTGAACTTTCGGACTCGGTGCGCAGAATGTATTTAGTTCCGATCGACGGTTCTGATCTCGAAGGTGCGGTCGTGTATGCCAAACGCGGTCCGGGAGAAGAGGACTGGGGAACGCAGCCGATTGCAGGGTCGTTGCGTTTTGTCGAAGATACCTATTTACGAACCGGTACGCAACTTTATGAAATACAGTTTATACCGCAAGCCGAGGAATGTTATTTGTCCACTACCGGAACCATTACGATTGCAGACGTGGCAAAAAAGGACGATTACGCACAGGCTGAGCATTTTATGCCGCAATCGCTTATTTACGGTCAAACAGTAGGGGAATCGCAAGTGAAAATCGACCAAAGCATCGAGTCTTTGATCGATGCCGAGGCTTCGGCTTGGCAGAAAGAAATTACGGACCGTATGCCTACCGTCGCGGAAAGCGGAACGGCTTATCCGTATCATGTGGTTCCCTCCGATCCCGCAAATTATGCCGAACTCGATTTTGACCTGCCCGTTGTGATCGGTCATAAAAATATCGATCTGGAATGGGTTTTGCCCGACTCCACGGTTTGGAAATACCGGAGTCATCAAATTATTGAGCGTTATGGCTTTACGGAAGAAGGCGGTGAGTTTGCATACGGCTACCGATTTGCCGACGTATCGCAATTTGTAGGAGATGACCTTGCGTCGGTATCTCCGGATGACTACAAGGAAACGTTGACTTTGCCCGACGGGAAAGCCTCTGCCGCAGGGACTCATCAATTATACTATTTTACGCGAGAAAGGGGAAACTATCGTTATCAAATGCAGGGAGATAACTTCTTTACCGTCACGATCGAAAAGGGAGATCTTCTTTTAAGCGGTACCATGCGCTATGATGCGACTCTGCCTTTATATTATTATGATTCGGTTACGGTCGGGCGCCTGAATCCGATTGATATTACGGTTGCTTTATCGGATGACGACTTTGATCCTGCTTCGGCAAATCTTGCGGTAGACTACCGGTTTGCAGACGAAGCGGCACATTTGTCGGTCGGAAGTAACGAGGTCGGTTGGCTGATGATTCCGCAGGACTCGAGTTATAATATCATCTCGGGTACTGTTACAGTCGCAAACGTTTTGGCAAGACCCATTGAATCGGTAGCGTTTCATTATATTCAAGAAATTGAGTACGGCATAGCCTACAATCAGCTGCAACTCAAAGCCGTTTGGAATTTAGACGAACAATATATTAAACTCCTTAATCTCCCTGTCGTAACGATCATATCCACAGGATATCCGGAGGTTGCGACTACTTCGTTTAATGTTCGCATTGCGATGAACGCAGACGATCAGCATAATTTCGAATTCACCGGGCCAACCGAATATAGTTTGCGGCTGAAAGTCAATCCGGCGCCGCTTAAGCTTCAGTTGGCAGAGTCCAACACCAATTTATATTACGGTGATCTGCAGACATCGTTTGCGGCTTATGCCGACAGCAAAGGACTTTTGAAGCTCGATGAACGGATTTTAGCTCAGTACCTGAAAGCGGATGATACCGTAGAAGAAATTTTGGCAGAACTGAATGCGGTTCCGGAATTTGACGCGTTATTGGAAGGGGATCCGAGCAAGGTATCGGTGGGAGAATACCGTTACGGTGTCCGCGTAAAGTCGCTGCGCAATTATCAGCTCGATGCGATGGTGTTGAACGCCAAGTTGATCATAGTAAAAGCTAAAGATCCGCTGGAAATTTCCTTGTCGTTCGACGGCATTCGCTATTTGCCGGGGGAAGCGTTCCGCTATACCGTTAAGTATAAAGGATTTTTGTATAACGATAAACCTGAGACCGTTTTTTCGAAGTTGCCGGTGATCGAAAAAACCTCCATCGGAGAAAGCGGTTATTACGATTTGCAGGCAACGTCGGAAACCCCTAAAAACTATAACGTAAAGTATACCAAGCATCAGGTTATTGTGATGCGGACTGAGTTTAGCGGGGAAGATTGGTATATCAAGGGCGTTGCGGTGGAACCCGATATCGACCTGACTTTAGAAGTTGTGAAAAGAAGCGAATCAACCGGTTTGTATCGGGAAAACGAACTGGAATTTGCAAAATTCAAAAAGACCACAACGTTAGCCCATAATTATAAAGCGACCATCATTTATCGTCTGATTTTGAGTAAAAAAAGCGATTATAATCGTTTCGAAAACATGGAAATCGGAGTGATGGCTCCCGTCCCGGAAAAAGGCCCCTTATTGTTCAGTTATTATTATCAAGATCCGGCAGACAAATATCAAGCAGTTCGGCAGGCAAACAACGGATTCACCATACTGAATATCGACAAATTGGATCACAACGGTTATTTTGTATTGTATGCACAAAAGGAGTTAATAGACTATTGGTATTTCTTTGTGATCGGAGTAGTGTGTTTGTTGATCATTATCATTGCAGCACTCATTGCAGCAAAACAATACAGGATTCTCCTTGCCGCCGAAGAAGCCGCCAGAATCGCGGCAGAGCGTAATGCGATTGTAGAAGAAATCGAGGAAATCATCGGGTATCTCGATCCCGTTCTTTACGATACGCATGTTCGTTACGATGAGGACGCAACGGTAGCCGCTGTTTTGAAAGAACTGAAACCGTATCCGCCCGAACACGAACGCTTTGTCCGTAAGACGGTCAAAAAATACAACCGAGAGCGGAGGAAGATGATGGAGCGCCAAATTAAAGAAGCAGCAATCCGCTTTCGCGCCCAACATACGCCAGATAAAAATATAAAACTCAAATAACCGAAAAACAAATCAAATCGGATAACGAAAACACGCTTGATTCAAGCGTGTTTTTTATTAATCTTCCTTTCCTGCCAAATAGTCGAGACTGACGTCAAAAAAAGTTGCGACGGAAATTAAATTCGACAGGGTAGGCTCACATTGGTTGCGTTCCCACAAGCTGATAATCGATTTGCCGACTTTCAGTTCTTTTGCCAAAGCCACTTGTCCCAAACCGCGCTCCAACCGTAAATCTTTTAAACGCTCGCCGAATGTTGTCATAATGCACCTTCTTATCTTTGCATTTTGTCCGCTCCTTTTTTATTCTATTGGTTCAAATGTACAAAAGTCACGACATCCCACAAAGTTGGAATATAATTATTATGCCCAATCAATGTGAAAACGGTGTGTTTTATCCGTTAAAACCATTTGTATAGTTTAGGAGGCGGAAGCCTATCGTATAGCTTTTCCGTTTGTCATAATAATATAAGTATGAACGTATCAAAAAACTTGACCCAAGGAAATGTCGCCAAAGTTTTGCCGCTGTTTGCCTTTCCGTATTTGCTGGCAAATCTGTTGCAGGCGGCGCTCGGGATTGCGGATATGGGGATTACCGCAATGTACTGCGGCGAGGGCGGCGCGGCGGCGATCGGCGTTGCAAGTCAGATTGTTTATTTGGTTGTCAATGCGGCGACGGGGCTTGCATCGGGCGCAACGATTCTGATCGGTCAGCGTTACGGCGCAGAAGATCGCGAGGGCGTCCGAAAGGCTGTTGCGACGTTGACGTCGATCTCCTTGATGGTTGCGGTGCCGACGGCAATCGGAGTAGGAGTCGGCGCAAAAGGGCTGCTCGGCTTGTTGCAGACTCCGCCCGAAGCGATGGAAGGTGCTAAGGCTTATCTCATTGTTTCAATGGCGGGCTTGCCGTTTGTCTTTGCCTATAACGGACTGTCGGCAGTGATCCGTGGACTCGGCAACAGCAAAATCCCCTTGATGATTATCGGTGGGGCAGCGATTCTGAATATCGGCCTCGATTTTGTGACGGTCGGATTGTTGAAGTGGGGTGTCGGCGGCGCGGCGGCGGCGACGGTACTTGCCGAGGCATTGTCTGCAGCGGTTGCGCTGGGATTTTTGGTACGCAAGACACCGTTTCGGTTGGGAGATTTTAAGCCGGCGTGGGATAAGGCTTCGGCAAAGGAAATCGTCAAAATCGGCTTTCCGACCGCGGTGCAAAATGCGACGGCAAGTCTTTCTTTTTTACTGCTGACCGTGATTGTCAACCGACTGCAGGTCGCTTCGGTGCTGACCGTTGCGGCGGCGCATGCCATGGCAACCAAATTCAACAATTTTGCCGTCCTTGCACCGCGCGGGATGTCGCAGGCAATGGCTGCAATCGTGGCACAAAACGTGGGCGCAAAAAAATTCAGGCGCAATCGGAGTGTTTTGTTGTGGGGGGTGATTTATTCGGTCGCGTTCGGTGCGGTTTTTGTTTTGGTCGCAATGTTTGCAGGGGGCGCGATATTCCGAATGCTGGGGGCGGAAGGCGAAACGCTTGCGGCAGGGATCGGTTATCTGAAGCGTATTTCTGCCGATTATATTCTTTTGCCCCTTGCGGTTTGTCCGTTCGGAATTCTCGACGGGTACGGCAAAACTTCCTTGACCATGACAATCAATCTCATCGGTTCTCTCGGAGTCAGAGTGCCGTTTGCCTATCTGATCGGAATCGTCAAAGGAACGGGACTTGCCGGGATCGGATGGTCGATTCCGCTTGCTTCCTTGTTTTGCGCGATCTGTGCCTGGATCGCGGTCGTCGTCGTGCTGCAACGCAGCATCAAAAAAGCGACGCGTCAGAGCACGTCGCTTTCCGTCAATACAGAGTCTTGAACCGAAACAAAAGGGGATTTATTTGAGTCCCTCTTCGTCAAACAGTTCGACGGCTTCGAGCGCGATATCCAGCCCGAGCGCCATGCATTCGGGATTCAGATTGTCGCTGTCGTCGTTGCGGGTGTGATAGTAGCGGGCAGGAGCGGGATCCATGGACGCCAAGGTACAGGCGCAAAGTCCCGCTTGCGTCAGAGCTGCCGCGTCCGAAGCTCCGATAAATACCGACGCGTGGGGCAGGGGATCGAGCCCCAGACGCTCGACCGCACGATCCAGGAGACGCACGGCTCTTTCGTCGTGTTTGACCGTCCCCGAAAGATCGCGGTGATAGATCGACATGTGCTCGTAATCGCGGAAAGTTTCCAGCCCGATAAAGACGGTTTCGACACCGTCGGTTTTCAGTCCGTGGGCATATTGCTCGGCATAGGCTTTTGCACCGCGAAGACCTGCTTCTTCACTTCCGGTCAGTACGGCGACGACTTCGGTATGTTCGAAGTCGATCCCTTGATCTTTCAGACACTTCAGGGCGCCGACCGCGCCGAGACAGCCCGTCAGGTTGTCGTTTGCGCCGGGAACGACGCGGTTATAATTGCTGTAAAGGAACAGCGCAAGATAAAACGGAGCAAAGCAAGCCGCAACGATCAGCATCCAGACAGGGGTATGCGCCCAAAGTGCGGGATCTGCGGCGTAAATCACGGTAGCGGCGATCGACAGCCCGATGGAAACGAATGCGCCGATTGCGGCAAGGACCAGGGAGCCGATATGAACTTTAGGTCCGAAGTGGTGAAACACCGTCCACTCGTAAGCGCAATCGCTGTGACCCGACAAAATGATGCGACGTTTGACTTCGCCGGTCGGCTTTTTGGTAGCGATGAGATTGGAAGAAGTCGATTTTTTATAAAGGGGATCGAGGAATCTCCAGTAGAGCAGAAATTGGAAGAAGAGGATGGCAAGACCGATGACATTAAAGACCAACGGTGCCCAAGGGAACCACCAGAACATGACGATGCCGATTGCGATCAGAACGGGGATGATGCGGGAGAAACCCATAAACGCTTTGGGCGCAACGGAAAACTCCTGGAATTCGACGGAATCCGCCCAATTATTTTTGATGATATCGTCGGCAAGATACTGTTGGGCGGCGCGTTCTTCGGGGCTGCCGGGTTCGCGGGGGCCGATTTCGGTGCAGATATGCTTGATGGCTTGAACGGAATAGTCAACGGTCTGCTGACGGACGTTCTTGTCGATTTTCATAAGAACTCCTTTGTTTCAGAATGTTTCTATTATATAGGGCGGAGTGAGAAAAGTCAAGGAGGAGGGCATGCTTCGTTGACTTTTTTGCGAAAAAGTAATACACTGAAATCATGAAAGATCTGAGTCAGAAACTGAAAGAATTGCCTACGCAAAGCGGCGTATATCTGATGTTGGACGAATACGACCAGATCTTGTATGTCGGCAAGGCGAAAAACTTAAAAAATAGGGTGCGCCAGTATTTTCAGCACTCCGCTTCCAAGACCGAAAAAACGATGTTGCTGGTTGAGAAGATAGCGGATTTCCGTTATATTATCACCAAAAACGAGATCGAAGCGCTGGTGCTCGAAAACAATCTGATCAAGCTGCACAAGCCGTATTACAACATTCTGCTCAAAGACGACAAGACCTATCCGTATGTCAGGATCAATCTGAAAGAAAAGTTTCCGCGCGTCGAAGTCACGCGCAAACTGAAAGCGGACGGATCGAAGTATTACGGGCCGTACATGATCGGGTTGTCGGCGCGCACGATTATGGATCTGATCCACAGCGCGTATCCCGTCCGGAGTTGCTCGGGCGAACCGGACAAAAAGCGCAAGGGAAAGCGGGAGTGCCTGAATTACCATATCGGCAGATGTCTTGCGCCCTGCGTCGGAAAGACGACGGAAGAGGAATACCGCAAAGTGATCCGGAAGGTGATGGATTTTCTTGGCGGAAACGACAAAGAAATCCGCGCCTTGCTGACCGAAAAGATGAAATCGGCGGCAGAGCACGAAGAATTTGAATTGGCAATGCAGTATCGCGATCAGATCGAAGTGCTTGAAAAACTGGTGCGCAAGCAGATCATCGCCCTTCCGAAAGACTTCAATCTCGATATATTCGCCTATGCCGACAACGGGATGTACGGAGTGATCAACTATATGGTAGTCCGCGGCGGGAAGGTGATCGGCGCCGAAAATCATCCCGTCAATCAGGCGGTGCAAGGCGAGGACGTATTGTCGAGCTATCTGATGCAGTTTTACGAGCAATCGCCGATCGTTGCCGAAGAAGTCGTCGTCAGCGAGCCGCTTACGTTCCGTGCCGAACTTGCCGACTACCTTTCGCAAAAGAAGGGAAGCCGCGTGCAGGTTGTGTGTCCCTCGGGCGGGGCGCGCGGTCAGTTGGTTGAGATGGCACGCAACAACGCAAGCGATCATCTCGAAAAAACGGTAACCAAAATCGCGACGAAGGAAGCCTTAACCGTAGGATCCGTGCAGCAGCTCCAAGCCTATCTCGGACTGGAGCGTCCGCCGAAGCGGATCGAGTGCTTCGATATTTCCAACATCAGCGGGACGGACAAGGTGTCCAGCATGGCGGTGTTTGTCAACGGCGAACCGGCCAAAGAAATGTATCGGCGGTTCCGGATCAAGACGGTCAAGGGGATCGACGACTTTGCTTCGATGCACGAAACGTTGTCCCGTCGGATTGCCGAGTTGCGGGGGAGCGATCTGTCGTTTTCCGACCGACCCGACCTGATTGTGGTGGACGGCGGCAAGGGACAGTTGTCCAGCGCCAACGCCGTTGTCGAAGGGACGGGAATCGCATTGATCGGACTTGCAAAGCGCGAGGAAGAGGTATTTCGTCCTCATTGCAGCGAGCCGGTCATTTTGCCGCGGGACAGTCTTGCGCTCAAGTTGTTGCAACGGGTGCGGGACGAAGCGCATCGCTTCGCCGTCACTTACCACAGGACGTTGCGCAAAGCGCGGCAGACGCGGAGCAATCTGACCAATATCGAAGGAATCGGCGAAGCCAATGCCCGCCGTCTGATCGTACATTTCAAAAAAATCGAAAAAATCGCATCGGCAAGCGTCGAAGAACTTGCCGAAGTCGAAGGGCTCGGAAAGGTGAAAGCCGAAGCCGTATACCGATATTTTCACGAGGTGGAAGAATGAAATACAAAATGATCGTATCCGATTTTGACGACACTTTGATTGCAGACGATCTGCGTTATTCCGAAAACACGCAGCGCGCGATTCGGGAGTACACTGCCGCGGGCGGAAGATTTGTCATTGCAACGGGAAGAATGCTCAACGCGATTCTCCCCGCGGCGCGCGCACTGGGGTTGAAAGGCGAAGTCCTTGCTTATCAGGGCGCGATTGTCGGCGATATCGAAAGCGGTGCGGTGCTGGAACAGACCTTTATCGATACCGACGTACTGATTGCCGTGCTGGAACGTTTGGAGCAAAACGGGTTTTATATTCAGATTTACGTTGACGAAACGGTTTTGGTTGCGGAATTGACCGACTATTCCCGTCTGTACGAAAAGTTTTGTATGTGTCCGATGCGGGCGACGGGGATGCCGCTCAGTCGATATGTCCGCGAAAGCGGCGTACATACGGTTAAGATCGTTGCAATGGGCGACCCGAAAGCGATATCCGAAGAAATCGACGATCTCAACGCTTTGTTCGGAGATCGCGTGCTGATCAACACCAGCAAGCCGTTTCTGTTGGAAGTGGTTTCCGACCGAATCGACAAAGGAAAAGCCGTCCTTCGGCTTGCCGAGCGTTACGGGATCCGACGGGAGGAAACGATCTGTGTCGGCGACAGTGCCAACGACGTTCCGATGCTGCGCGTTGCGGGACTCGGTGCCGCCGTTGCCAATGCTTCGGAAGTTGCAAAAAGCAACGCCGACGTCGTTGTTCCTTCCAACAACGAGGACGGCGTTGCCTATGTCATTGACCGATACGGGTTGGAAAAACCGATTTAAGGTCGCGGAACGGGGAAGGTAGACTCTTCCTTGTTCGCCTGCTGTAAGTTCTGTTGATCGACCGGACGCATTTTAACGGAGCCGGCAGAGGAATTTTTACGTTTTTTCATACCGATAGTATGCGCGGAAAGGGCTTGCCTGATTCGCGCGTTTTTGTCGGAATCAGAAAACTTTGACGTTATGTCCGCCGACAATGCCTGCCAGTTCACGCGCGACGAGATCGGGATCGCGGATCGTCGCGTTGTGCAGATAAATTTTTCCGTCTATCTGGAGTTTGACGGCACCCGAACCGGGATGTGCACGCAAAATTTTGTCGATCCGATCGAGTTTGTCAAGATTTTCGGGACGGATGTTGAGATACAGGGTACGGGTATCTTCGGGCTCGGGCGGTGCTTCGGGCAGATCGGCAGACGACAGTTCCCAGGGGCGAACGTCGTTGCAGGTGATCTTTGCTTCGTCGTCACGCAAGGACAGCTTGCCGCGGACGCGTACGACGCTGTCTTTGACGAGGTATTGTTTGCTTCCGGCAAGGGCGCGGGAGAACAGCAGAATTTCGATTCTCCCATACAGATCTTCGAGAAGACAGACCGCCATTTCTTTGCCGTCTTTGGTACGCTTAATGTTGACTGCCGTCAGCAGACCGCCCGTCGTGACGTCCATATTGTCTTTTGCTTGCGGTTCTTCGGCGTCGGCGGACTCGAATTCTTCTTCCCCTTCTTCGTCCTTGCGAGGCTTGGGTAACATCGAGGTGTTGAAGTTGAATCCCGCAAAATCTTTTTCGTAGCCGGCAAGGGGGTGTCCCGAAACATACATTCCGAGCATTTCCTTTTCCTGCAAGAGTTTGTCAAGGTTGGAAAACTCTTTGATCGTTTGATAGCGGAAGGTTTCGGGCTCGTCCTCCAACATCGAGAAGAGATCGAACTGACCGCTCAAAGCCCGCTTTCTGTTTTGGTCGACGGTAGCGATAACCGCTTCATAGTTACCCATAAGGGTTGCTCTGGTATACCCGAAGCAGTCAAACGCGCCGCCGCGGATCAAACTTTCGATCATGCGCTTGTTGACGGAAGAATTGGCGTTGCGCTCGACAAAATCGTACAGATCGCGATACGGTCCGTTTTTGGCGCGTTCGGAAATGATGACGTCCATTGCCGCTTTGCCGACGTTTTTGATACAGGCGAGGCCGTAACGGATGGCAGAGCCTTCGGGCGAAAACAACGCTTCCGAACGGTTGATGTCGGGGGGCAGCAACGCGATTTCCATATCTTTCAGGACGCGCATGTATTTTTCGGTATCGTCTGGTTTGTCGATACGGTTGTTGATGACCGCGGCAAGGAATTCGACGGGGTAATACCGTTTGTAAAACGCCGTGATATAGCTCAGTACCGCATAAGCCGCGGCGTGCGATTTGTTGAACGCGTAGGAGGCAAAACTCTCCATTTCGGCAAAGATGCTGTCGGCAACTTCGGCGGCAATGCCGTTGCGCACACATCCGGCAATGACGACGTTGCCGTCTTGATCGAGCAGACCGTCGCGGAATACCTGGCGTTCGATGGGGATTTTGTCGACTTTTTTCTTGGAAATAATGGCGCGGAAGGAGTCGGCGCGCGTCATGTCGTAGCCGGCAAGTTTACGCGTGATCATCATCGCCTGTTCCTGATAGACGATGATACCGTTGGTTACGCGGAGAATGGGTTCGAGCAAAGGATGCTTGTAGCGGATTTTGTCGGGCTCGGCGCGGTTTTGCAAGAAGGTATCGATGTTGTCCATCGGTCCCGGGCGGTAAAGGGAAATTCCTGCAATGATATCTTCCATGTTTCTCGGGCGGAAGCGCGCCATAAATTTTTTCATCCCGCCGCCTTCGAGCTGGAACACGGCGTCGGTATTTCCCGAACCGATCAACTCGTAGACGGCAGCGTCGTCATAACCGAGCTTTTCGAAGTCGATATCGCGCCCCGTGCGTTCCAGGACGTAGTCGTGCGCCATCTTGATGTCGGTCAAGGTCATCAGCGCGAGGAAGTCCATTTTGAGAAGTCCGAGCTTTTCGACTTCGGTCATGTTGAACTGGGTCGTGATTTCGTCCCCGTTTTTGGCAAGCGGAATGGTATCCGCGGCGGGGTTTTTGTAAATCACGACGCCTGCGGCGTGGACCGAAGTGTTGCGGGGCATCCCTTCGATCTGCGAAGCGATGTCGATGACTTTTTTGTATTCGGGGCGGTTGCGGTATAACTCGAGGAGTTCGGGGACGCAGTACTTCGATTCGGGATTGACGAGATCGAGGATATGAACCTTTTTGTCGTCCCCGCCGAAGTCGCCGATGTTTTTGGTCATCGTCGAAACGTCCGAAAACGGAATGCGGAAGACCCGCGCCACGTCTTTGATGGCGGCTTTCTTTTTCAGTTTTCCGAAGGTGATGATCTGACTGATGTGATCGGCGCCGTATTTGTTTTTGACGTACTGAATCACTTCTCCGCGGCGGTTGTAACAAAAGTCGATGTCGAAGTCGGGCATCGAAGTTCTGTTTTTGTTGAGGAACCGCTCAAAGATCAGATCGTACTTGAGCGGATCGACGTTGGTGATACCGATGGCATAGGCGACGATGCTTCCGACACCGCTGCCGCGCCCGTATCCGACGGGAATATCCTGACTGCGTGCGTAAAAAATAAAATCCCAGACAATCAGATAATATTCGGGAAATCCCATCGAAATAATAACTTCCAGTTCGCTTTCGGCGCGTTCACGGATTTCATCGGTGATGGTGCCGTAACGCCGCTCCAGCCCTTCGTAAGTGATTTTCCTCAGATATTCGGCAGGCGTCAGATTGTCGGGGCAGGCAAAACGCGGCAACTGATATTGATTATATATAAAACTGATATTGCATTTGTCGGCGATTTCGTAAGGGGTTTGGAGCGATTCGGGACACCAACCGAGGATCTGTTCCATCTCGTCATAGGTCTTGAGATAGAATTCGTCGTTGGGGAAGCTCATTCGCTTGTCCTTTGGATCGTCATAGTAGGACGCCGTCTGAATGCAAAGCAGAACGTCGTGCATTTCGGCGTCCGAACGGTTGATGTAATGCACGTCGTTGGTGGCGACGCATTTGACGCCGATTTCTCTCGCGATTTTGACCAACAAAGGATTGGTTCGCTTTTGTTCCTCCAGTCCGTGGTCCTGCAGTTCGATATAAAAATCGCCTTCGGCAAACATCGACTTCAGCGTCAAAGCGTATTGTTTTGCGCCTTCATAGTCGTTTTTGAGCAGCAGTTGCGGAATTTTTCCGGCAAGACAGGCGGAAAGACAAATTACGTCCTCGGTGTATTGCTTCAGCGTTTCGAGGTCGATACGCGGTTTGTAATAAAAGCCGTCGATCCAGGCAATGCTGTTGAGTTTGGCAAGGTTACGGAATCCTTTGGGGCTTTTGGCAATCAGAACAAGGTGATTGAGCTTGTTTTCTTCCTCGGTGTTTCTGCCGCCTTTGCGTTTCAGGTCGTCGGTGACATAAAATTCACAACCGATGATGGGCTTGATTTTTTTGGCGACGCATTCGTCATAGAACTGTATGGCGGCATACATGTTGCCGTGATCGGTGATCGCAACGGCAGGGGCGCCGCGCTCGACGGCTTTTGCCACCAACTTTTTGACGGCAGCCGCTCCGTCCAGCAGACTGTATTCGGTGTGAACGTGAAGATGAATGAATTCGGGCGTGTGCATTAGTGTTTCGATGGTTCGGTTTCTTTGAATTGCTCGGCAATTTCGAGCAGTTTGCGCAGTCTGTGATTCAGTCCGCTTTTACTCGGCGGGTTGGGCATGATCCGCAACAGTTCGGCAACCGACAAATCGGGGTGCTCCAGTCGGTAACGTGCGGTTTCGCGCAGCGTTTCGTCCAGATTGTTCAGCCCGATCGCACGGTCGATCTTGCGGATTGCGGCAATGTGTTTGGTTGCCGTTTCCACGGCGCGATCGGCATTGGCGACAATGCAGTTTGCCTGACGGTTGGCGCTGTTGCGCGCCAATCGACCGATTATGGTATTGACGATTGCAAAATACGCCTTCATTGCCTTCATCTCGGCAAAGAAGTCCGAGATTTCGTTGCCGTTCTTGACATAAACGGCATAGGTCGTCTTGCGTTCGCGCAGTTTGGCGTTGATGTTCAATCCGATCAGCAAATCCTTGACCTGTTCGGCAATATCTCGATCGGTCAGCGTAAATTCGAGATGATAACCTTTGCTGGTCTTAACGCTGCCGTCGCCACCCGACTCGGGGAGGGACAGCGACCCCGCTGCCAAAAACAGTCCTTGCAAAAAACTGCGCAGGCAACACGGTTTTCCGACAATTTCTTCGGGGAGCTGATGCAGAACGGAGTAGGGGGAGTCAACGATTCCCGCCGAAGTCAGTACGACGCGCGTTGTTGCGGCATCGAGCTTCATTTCATAAACAATTTTGTTGCCAAGGATACGATCTTTTTCTTTTTTGCTGATTTCGGGTTGGACGCCTGTCAGTTTTTTGACCAGGACGGCGCACTTTTCGATCAGTTCGGGGACGGGATGCTGCAGGATCAGCCCGAAGCCTTCGGGTTCCAGCGAAAGAGAGCCGGCACCGCGGATGACGCCTGCCAGAAACGCGCGCTTGCAACAAGGACTGGAAATTTTGTTCTCCAACAATTCCTGTTTGGTATCGTTCAGTAAACTCAAGTATACTCCCCGCCTTCGTATATAAACTCGGGCACCAGTGTGATTTTGAAGATGCGGTAAACCGCCGTGCGGATTTTGTCGGCAAGCATCAGATAGTCGTCTGCCGTACCGCCTCCCGTGTTAACGATAAATCCCGCATGTTTGGGACTGACCATTGCGCCCCCGACGGCGACGCCTTTCAGTCCCGCGCGATCGATGTAGTATCCTGCGCCGATGCCCTCCGCTTTGCGGAAAGTCGAGCCGAGAGAGGGTTGGCGCGGTTGGGTGTTAAATCGCAAGTCAATCGCTCTGCGTTGATTTGCCTCAATGACGCCGGGATGCTCTTCGTGCAGGCGCAAACGGGCTGACACGATTAGTTTGTCGTCAAAACAGTTGCTTGAGCTACGGTAATCAAACTTCAAGGCTGTTTTATCCATCGTGTGGCATGACCCGTCGGACAGATCGAGTACGGTGACGTCCTCGATCAGATCGCCGATTTCGCTGCCAAACGCTCCGGCATTCATTTTCAGTGCGCCGCCTAACGTCGCGGGGATCCCTGACAGGGCTTCCATCCCGCCGAGCCCGTGTTTCAGGGCAAAGGCGGCAAGACGCGGCAACGATTCGCCCGCCGCGGCAGAGATCAGCGTTCCGTTTGCTTCGACGCCGCGCAACTGTTTGGTGACGATTGCAAGGCGGTGAACGCCTCGGTCGGCGATCAGGGTATTGCTTGCGTTGCCGATCAACGTATACGGTACGCCTTTTTGCAGGAGACGCGCGATCCGTTCGAGATGCGCTTCCGACTGCGGCAGCAGGACGCAGTCCAGATTGCCTCCTCCGCGGTAAGCGGAAAGAGCGGCACCGCTTTGATCGGTGACAAGGGGAATCCCCTGCAAAAGTCTGAGGTCGGACGTCGACAACAAATTCATTATAGCACCTCTCAGCAAAAATTTCAATGCCGCGCACACATCAAAGCGCAAGATTCGTTATCGTGACAGACGACGCGGTAGAAGGCTACGATTGACATCGCAATTCCCGCAGCGCCGAGGACGGGATAGAGCTTGTCGACCAGAACGCCGAAGCCTGCCATTCCGAGAGTAAACGCCGCGGCAAGCGCGCCGAGAGCGGAGGTTGTCGTCTTTCCGGAGGACAGCGTAAGACAGCCGATCATCGTCGTCATGACCGATAGATAAATTAAAATTCCGCCCGTAAATCCGATTCCGAAACGGGAGGCAAGGGACAAGAGGGGCATTTCTTCTCCCTCCGAACCGATCACGGCAAAGCGGATCAGAAGCAGCAACGCCGCGATCACGACAAATATGATCAGGGCGGAAAAGAGATTGCCGCGGCGGGAAGTATCTGCCGAGAATTCCGCAATCAGGGCGCCGCCCGATACGATATTGAGTGCGGCGTAAAGCAAAGAGGAGGAAAACAGCAGACGTCCTCCGACGGTGATCCGAGGCGAAAGGGCATAAAGAACTACGACAAGCAGGACAATGAGCGGGACGGCAAAGAAGTTGACGTTTTTGATGCGCTCGGCGCCGCCGATCACGATTGCCAGGGCAAGAAGTCCCGACAGAAGTCCGCCTCCGGAGAAGGAAAACGTGGTTTGAAGAATCAATTCGGCTCCGGCAATCATCGCCGCGAGCATGGCGAGGTTGGTAACCTTCAAAAAAATTTTCATGACTTGCGGGGCGCGCGGAAATAAAAAAGCGGCGGGATTTCCGTGCGAGAGCCTGCCGACTTCGAGAAACAAAAAGGCAAGCGCACCGAGAAGAAGTGCCGAAAAAATCGGAGCAAAGATACCGCCGTCTCCGAAAAATACGGCAACTTCTTTCCCGGACGCAAAGCCCGCCCCGATAACGGTTCCGATAAAGGTAAACGCGATTTTCCAATATTTCAGCATACAGCAATATATGCCGAAAAGGGGGCGGGCATACGGAAAACCGCGCAGGAAGTCAGTATCGCCTTGCGATCAGTTTTTCAAACAAAGCGACGATGAGATACATTGCCGTTGCCAGAAGGCACAGGACAAGGGTCATGGTCATGACGAGGTCGAGTTTGAAGATCTGCGAGCCGTAGACCAGGAGGTAGCCGATGCCTTCCCGCGAAACAAGGTATTCGCCCATAATCGTACCGACCCAGCTCAACCCGACGTTGATTTTGAGTGTGGACATCAGCGTCGGAATGTTGGCGGGCAGGACGAGTTTGGTCAAAATTTGCAGTTTGGAAGCGCGCATAGCGCGGAGTAACTGGATTTTTTCTTTGTCGACTTCGTTGAATCCCGACAGCATGCCGATCGTCGTGATAATGACGGAAATCAGCAGTGCCATCGTAATGATTGCGGCGCGACCCGCACCGACCCAGATGATAATCAAAGGGCCGAGCGCGATTTTGGGCAATGCGTTGAGTACGACGACATAAGGTTCGGTCACCTTGCGCAGGGTATCGCTCCACCACAGTACGATTGCGACTGCCGTTCCGATCGCCGTTGCCAGCAGAAAGCTGACCACGGTTTCCCAAAGCGTCGCCGCAACGTGCGGGAAAAACATTCCGTCCCGAATCAGTCCCGCCAGCGTCGAAGCCATGCGGGAGGGGGAACTGATGATAAACGGGTCGATCCATTCGAGTGCGGCGACCAGCTCCCAGATCCCGAAAAACAGAAACAGGATCCCGATTTGCGCCAATCGAATTGCCAATTTGCGTCGTTTGAGTTTTTTACAGTAGTTCAGATGTTCGGTTGTCATCGGTAACCTCCAGCTCCTTCCAGAGTTGTTTGAAATATTTGGCAAACAGAGGGGACTCCCTTCGCGCAAGGGGGGATTGTCCCGGAGAGAATTGCGGGGTCAAAACGGTCTTGACCACGGCGGGACGCTCGCTGAGCACGATGATTTTATCCGCCATCGAGATGGCTTCGGACAGATCGTGGGTGACAAGCATCGCCGTTTTCTTCTCCTCTTTTATAATGCGATAGACGTCGTCGCAGACGGTGAGACGCGTCTGAAAATCCAGTGCCGAAAACGGTTCGTCCAGCAAAAGAAGTCGGGGCGAAGTGACCAGCGTCCGGATCAGTGCCGCGCGTTGGCGCATTCCGCCCGACAGTTCGGAAGGGCGTTTGTTCAGACAATCGCCCAGTCCGTATTTTCGGAGAAGTGCGCGGGCTTTCTCGACGGTTTCGGGCGATTTGCTTCTTTGAATTTCCAGCCCCAGCGTTACGTTTTTCAGGATCGAACGCCATTCGAACAGTTGGTCGCGTTGGGGCATCAGTCCGACCTGCTTGCTTCCCGCAATCGGTTTCCCGTCGAGTTCGATCACCCCGGAAGACGGTTCGATCAGCCCCGCAAGCAACGAAAGCAGCGTCGTTTTGCCGCAACCCGACGGTCCTACAATGACGACAAATTCTTCTTCCCGCACTTCAAAACCGATATTTTTCAGCGCAAGCGTTTCGCTTTCGGGGCTGTGATAGCTCAAAGAAACGTCGTTTAATTTCAATAAGTTATGCATAATGGCTCCTTTGTAAAGGTTGCGTTCAGGCGGCATCCGCGATGGATTGCGCAATCGTATTGTCAATAATATCGGTAAATGCCACGCGCCGATCGATCGATCCGGCAAACATCAGCACGTCCAGTAATGTATTGAATTCGGCCTCGCTCATGACGGGTGAAGTTTTGTATGCGTCGATCGCCTTGTAAGCGCGGACTGCGTTTTTTAAGGTTTCGACGCTTGTCGACGGAAAACTCGGTTGAAGTGCCGCGGCGATTGTGGCGTCATCCTGCTCGGTGACGTAATCGATCCCGCGCATGACGGCGCGCATAAACGCTTTGACGGTATCGGGCTTTTCGCGGAGATAGCTTTGCGTTGCCATAAAGCATGTGTACGGAACGTCGGACACGGCTGCGCCGACCGAAGTGATGACATGTCCTTTCCCCGCCGCTTGATATTCGGTCGCGTTGGGTTCGAACATCGTGCAATAGTCGCCCGTGCCGCCTTCGAACGCCGCGGTGATCAGATCGAACTGGACGTCGTAATTGATCGTTACGTCCTGACCTTCGGTCAAACCGTTGGCGTACAAGGCGTATTCGAGCATCATTGCGGGCATGCCGCCTTGCCGTCCGCCGATGATCTCTTTGCCGCGGAGATCTTGCCAGCTGAAATCGGGATCTGCCGATCTGCCGATCAGGAAAGATCCGTCTTTGCGCGTCAGTTGTCCGAATACGACGGGATAGTTTTTGCTGCCGCCGAGGCGAACATACACTGCGGTTTCGGGTCCCATAAGTCCGATATCGGCTTGCCCGCTCATAACCGCCGTCATCGATTTGTCGGAGCCTCCGCCGTTGGTCATCTCGATCGTAATGCCTTCGTCTTCAAAAAACCCTTGGTTGATCGCGACGTAAAGGGGCGCGTAAAAAACCGAGTGCGTGACCTCGTTGACGCGGACGACGTTATCCTTTTCGTTTTTGCAACCGACAAGACAAATGCCGAAGGTCAGCACAACGATCAGGAGAAGGATAAGATATTTTTTCATGTTGTTTCCTCCAAAAGATAATCACTACATACTATGTAAAAACGGGGTGACGAGTTGACGAAACGGTAAAGAATGGCAACGGAAAATAGGGGCAGAATATTTACGACGCCGAAAAGATGTGGTAATATATAACTATGCTTCAGTATAAAAGAGCTTTTATGATTCTGATGATTCCGCTTTTTCTCGTCGCATGGATGCTCGTTGCGGCGATGCCCGGTCTGCACGCGACGGCGTATGCGGAAGATGCGGAGAGCGGACTGACCTATATCGGCGCAACGGCGAACGTCAACGGCGTTGCCGAAGCGTTTGATCCGTCTGAGGGCGCATACGGCAGCGGAATCCGTTTGCAGTACGCAACCGATCTGCCGTATTATCGCGTAACGTTGCAGGGAGCGGGAGATCCCGTCGTTTCATCCGTCCTCCAAACCCAAAACGGAACGATCGGATTTGCGATTGTCGACGCAGGGGGCGTTCCGATCGAAGGCAAAGTGGATGTGACGCTTGAAGGGCTTCGTCACCCCGATGCTTTGGCGGTTGCGACCGAGCGGATTACCGTATGGCAGGACACCGTGTTGCCGCCCGTACCGTACTTTGATTCCGATACGTTTTACGCAACGCACGATCAACCGTTTTTGTTGCGTTATCGCTTGTTTGCCGACGAAATGTCCGGGATCGATTTTGCCGAAAGCGGTTATCGCTACGAAGATTTCAAAGGAAATACCGTCATTCCTTATACGCCGTTTGCCGCCGATTATCTCGAGCACGGTATTACGATCGACCGCAACGGACGGCTGACGTTTACCGTCTATGACAAGGCGGGCAACGTCGGCGAAATTTCCGTCGATTGTACGGGCTTTGATTATCAAGTTGCCGAAGTTCCCGTCATTACCGTCGATCCGACCGAGGGTTACGCACAGGCAATCCGGGTCGCAATGACCTGGGGAGAGCGTTACGATCAGTACGAAGGGGGATATCGCTACTACGCCGTAGTGACGGAGAGCGGCGTTTTGCAAAAACTTCCTTACAAAGGACCCGTAACGATCGATACCGAAGGGCGAGTCGAAGTCTATGCGTATTACAAAAAAGCGGACGGAAGCGAAGCGAGCGTATCGACCGTGATCGAAAATCGCATCGACAAAACGCCGCCTCTGACAACGCCGACGACCGAAAGTCTGGAGATTGCCATCGATCTGACCGCGGCAAACCCCTTGACGTTTTCGGTGGTGGCGGAAGATCGTGTCAGCGGGATAGCAACGGTCGAGAAAGGGGACGGAACGCCGCTTCTGTTTGACAGCGGACGGTATTACGGCGTGCTGGACGGGGGGGACGATCTCAGAGAAGTCGTACTGATTTTAACCGATGTTGCCGGCAACCGTACGCGGATTGCGTTGACCGACTTTGCCGGGATCCCGTATGCGACAATCGAAAAATACGCCGGGATTTACCGGGGACTGACCGAAGCCGACTATACGGCGGCGGCATGGACGGAACTGCAAAAACAATTCCGTACTTTGAGTTATTATTTGCTGACCCCCAATCCTTCGAGTTCGGCAATCAACCAAATGGGACTTGCCATCGAAGAAGCGGTACGGGGCAAAACGGCCGTGACCAACCGAATCGAAACATATCCCGAAGGACTCAGCGGCGACTTTACGTTCGATGCGGCATCCGATGCCTTCGGCGTCCGCAAAGGCGACAAAGTGACCTTGACGGTCAATGCCGGGAGCGGGAGTGCCGCCGATCTCACAGCCTGGAAAGAGCAAGGGATCCGCCAAAGCGGATTTCAAACGGCAAGGGGATTTGTATTCCGGATCGACGCGAAGGGGACCGAAGGCGCGGCTCCTCTTGTGCGTGCGATTACCGTCGGGGTGGGACTGCCCGAAGGCAGTGTTCGAGGCCGCGTGTATGCGGTGTCCGACGACGGAACCTTGACCGAACTCAATACCTATCTCCAAAACGGCAGACTGTATTTTGTCACGGATACCACGGGGAACTTTGTTTATGTCGTCGACGACGCGGGGACGGGTAAGGTGGAAGGCGGCTTCATGATCGGCGGCAGATATTATAATAACGTCGCGGTGGGAGTGACGGCGGCGGTCATCGTAGTCGTTTGTGTCGGCGTCTTTTTCGGCGTGTATTTTCTTTTGAAAAAACGGAAATAATACCCGGGTCTTCCAATATAATATAGGAGCGGTATGGTTAAGTCGGCACTGAAACTGTATTACAAAAATTGGCGTTTGATTTTTATTCCGATGGGCATCATTTATCTTGCGCTGATTTTGTCGATGCTGTTTTTGTTTTCGGGTCTGGTCAACATACTGTTGCAAGGGGCGTCGGAATCGTTTGACGAAATTTATGCCGCGGTTTCGCGTTTTTTTGTCGACAGCGATATCGGTGCAATGATCGACAAAGGGTATGCCGAGCAAATTTTTTCCGAAACCATCGATATGCTGCGTGCCAACGGTGCCATGGTTGCGGCTTCGGCAAAATCACGGCTGACGCTCAGCGTGTTTTTTGTCATGGCTTGCATTGTCTTTGCGCAAAAACTGACGCGTTCTATGTTACGCAAGGATGCTCGGTGGGACGACTCGAGAAGGGGGCTGATCGTGATCGTCTTTCGCTATCTGATTTCTACGGGGCTGGTCTTTCTGTTCACCTGGCTGAGTTTTTTGTGGGTGTATTCGTTGCTGTTTACCGTAATCGTATATATAGTATTGTCGGCAATTACCAATTTATTTTCCACATGGTTTTTGCATTATCACAACTATCCGATGTCCGCCATTCTCAACGGGAAAAGCGTGCTTGCGCTGGTCGGAACGCGTTTAACGACGTTTTTTATCAACGTTGTCAGCGTGATGGTCATTGCCTCGGTGTTCAGTATGTTTGTGGGCATTCTGCTGGGGATCCCGTTGTTTGCCTATAACTCAGCCGTCAATGACGTGATCGGATTGGAATACTTCAAAAAAATCATCAAGTCAAAACCCACCCTCTCCGAGTCACAACCTGCTCAGGAAGCAAAGAAGGAAGGAGCCGTTTCTGCCGAAAAAGCATAAGGCGCAGTCCGGTAGGAGGGGAACTCTTAACCTTTCAGAAGTCGAGTCAATCAAAAAACCCGCCGTTCGGGAATCCGCAGGCGGGTTTTTCGATGCTTAAAATTTGTTTTTCGATTAGATCAGACGGATGCTGACGATATTGTCGAGCGCGCCGAGACGATCGAAAAGGTCGTCGTCCATTTCGCCGAGGCAGACGTCCGTGTCGATAACGGCATACCCCACACCTTTCTTTTCGACCGAGTGGATTTGGTAATTGATCCCGTCGAGGATCTGCCGCAGACAGGCAATCGCGTCGGTTCCGGCGTTGTAAATGACGCACATCCGATGCTCGGCACTGCGTTCGACCTGCAGGGAGGGGAAATTGACGCTGTTGCGGATATTGCCGTTTTCGAGATAGTCTTTGAGTTGGGCAGCCGCCATAACGGCGCAGTTGTCTTCGGCTTCTTCGGTGCTGGCGCCGAGGTGGGGGATTGCAATGATATGCTCGGTGTTGAGTACGTCCTCGGTGGGGAAGTCGACGACATAACGCGCGATTTTGCCCGATGCCAATGCCTCTTTGAGATCGGGAACGTTGACGAGTTCGGCGCGGCTCATGTTGAGGATAACGGCGCCGTCTTTCATGGTTGCAATGCTGTCGCGGTTGATCATTGCGCGTGTGCTGTCGAGGAGAGGGACGTGCAGGGTCAGGAAGTCTGCGGAAGCAATGACCGTTTCGGCAGAGTCGGCAAAGGTAGCTACGCCGTTAAGAAGCGTTTTGACGGTATCGGACAGGAAGGGATCGTAGCCGATGACTTCCATACCGAGCGCGTGGGCGGCGATTGCGATTTTTGCTCCGATGGCACCGAGTCCGATGACGCCGAGCGTTTTGCCGAGGATTTCGTGTCCGCCGAATTGCGACTTGCCTTTTTCGACCATTTTGGGGACTGCGTCTCCGTTGCCGGCAAGCCCGTTTGCCCAACTGATTCCGCCGATGACGTCACGGCTTGCAAGCAGCATGCCGCAAAGGACAAGCTCTTTGACGGCGTTTGCGTTGGCGCCGGGGGTGTTGAATACGACGACACCCTTTTCGGTCATGCGGGGCAAAGGAATATTGTTGACGCCCGCACCCGCTCTTGCCACGGCAAGCAGATTGTCCTTGATGTCGAATTCCGCCATGTTGGCACTGCGGACAAGGACTGCGTCGGGTGCTTCGACGTCGTCGGCAACGTGATAGCTGTCGTCGAGCACGTCGTAGATTTTTTTGCTGATCGAATTGAGTTTCAAGATTTCGTACATATTCAGCGGTTCTCCGTTTCGAATTTTTTCATGAAGTCGATCAATGCTTTGACTCCTTCCACGGGCATCGCGTTGTAAATACTTGCGCGCATTCCGCCCGCAAGACGGTGACCCTTCAAGGAAACCAGTCCGTTTGCGGCAGCTTCTTTGATGAACTTGGCGTCGGTTTCGGGCGAAGGCGTGACGAAGGGAACGTTCATGATCGAACGGTCGGCGGGATTGACGCGGTTGGTATAGAAAGAACTGTTGTCGATAAAGTCATACAAAAGACCGGCTTTGTATTCGTTGATCTTTTGGATTTCGGCAACGCCGCCGAGCTTTTTGAGCCAACGGAACGTCAGCATACTCATATAAACGGAGAAGCAGGGGGGCGTGTTGTAAAGGCTGTCTGCCGCCGCTTGGGTGGAGTATTTGAGCATGGTCGGGCAGATCGCCATCGGGTGGTCGATCGCATCCTTTTTGACAATCACGATGGTGACGCCTGCGGGCCCGATATTTTTTTGTGCGCCGGCATAAATCAGCTGAAAACGATTGACGTCAACGACTTCAGACAGGATGTTGCTGGACATATCGGTGACGAGGGGTGCGGCAGTTTTGGGGAATTTGGTAAAGCGGGTCCCGAAAATCGTATTGTTCATCGTAAAGTGAACATAATCGATATCGTCGCGGAATTCGACGGTGTCGAGGTCGGGGATATAGGTGAAGGCTTTGTCTTTGGAGCTTGCCGCGATGCGGATATCGCCGTATTTTTGGGCTTCTTTGGCGGCTTTTTCGGCAAAGTTTCCGGTGACGAGATAGTCGGCTTTGCCTTTGACGAGAAGGTTGAGGGGAACCGCCTCAAACTGGGTGGAGGCGCCGCCCTGCACAAACAGAACATAATAGTCGTCGCCGATGCCCATGAGTTCGCGCAGGAGAGCGCCGGCTTCGTTGTTGATGTCTTCGTACCATTTGGAACGGTGACTCATTTCGGTAACGGACATACCGCTGCCGTTGAAATTCAAAAAGTCTTTTTGAGCCTGTAATTTGACTTCGTCGGCAAGAACCGAAGGTCCTGCCGAAAAATTGTAAACTTTCTGCATAAAAACCTCGCAAATGGATTTGATAAATACATTATATACTTTTCCGATGAAAGTGTCTAATATTTACGGTCCATTTGCGAAGATTTTGATACGAAATTCGGGTTCAGGTCGCGGCGTAAGCGGGGGTGGCGGCGACCAGATAATTGGTGTAGTAGTAGGAAGGCAGAGTTCCGATATCCGACCAATAATCGAACGTGACATAGCAATAGGCTTCGCCGCAAAGATTCGGAATCAGTTGTCTGCCGAAATCGTAAAATCCGTCGGGAATCCGATCGAGGATCGAGCGGTCGGCAATATAGATGCCGCAGTTGATCAGGGCGGGGCGGGGATCGTCGGGCTTTTCGACAAAGGCGATCAGCTTGCCGTCGTGATCGGTTTCGGCAACGCCGAAACCCGCAGGATTTTTGCAGGGAGTAGAAACAATGGTAAAAGGAGAATGTTTGGCGTAATGATAACGAATTGCGCGGGTCAGATCGAGGTCGGTATATGCGTCGCCCGAAATCACAACGAAATCCTCATCGAGAAAGGCTTTGGCGTTTTTGACGCTTCCCGCGGTGCCGAGGGGTTCTTTTTCGACGAAGTAAGTCAGGCGGACGCCGTAATCGGAGCCGTCTCCGAAGCGATCGATAATCTGATCGGCGCGATAGCCGAGGGTACAGGCAATCTCTTCGATGCCGTGCCGTTTCAGCAGTTCGATGATGTGCGCCATGACGGGCTTATCGATGATGGGGACAAGGGGTTTGGGAATTTCGTCGGTCAGAGGACGCAGCCGCGTGCCTTTGCCGCCTGCCATAATAACAGCTTTCATAATTTTCACCTCTCGTCGTTAGTTTGCGGACAAACGGGAAAACTATGCGTTGCCGAGCCGAGCAATGCGATTTTATCGCAAAGACGATTGAAAAGGAAAAAATTTTGTAGTATAATTTACATAGAGAAATTTTGAGAGGATAACAATTTGTCTAAAAAATCGAAACTGAAACTGATTTTCCTCGGAGGAGTGGGCGAAATCGGCAAAAATATGTATGCGCTGGAATACGGCGATCATATTTTGGTCGTCGATTCCGGAATGTCGTTTCCCGATTCCGAACTGATGCCGGGGATCGATTATGTCATTCCCGATTACAATTATCTTGTTGCCAACAAATCGAAAATCAGAGGAATCGTTCTGACCCACGGGCATGAAGACCATATCGGCGCGTTGCCGTTCTTGCTGAAGGAAATCGAAGCGCCGTTGTACGGCTCCAATTTGACGTTGGCATTGGTCGAACACAAACTCAAAGAGCATAAGATCCGCGGCGTCAAAACGTATGTCGCAAAAGATCGCGAAGCCTTTACGATCGGGTGTTTCCGGGTCGAATTTGTCCGCGTTACGCATTCGATCGCGGGTGCGTTTGCGCTTTCGATCGAAACGCCGCAGGGCGTGGTGTTTTTTACGGGCGATTTCAAAATCGATCACACCCCCGTTGACGGCAAAACCATCGATCTTGCCCGCATTGCGGAAATCGGTACGCGGGGCGTACTGCTGATGCTGCAAGACAGCACCAATGTCGAGCGGGACGGCTTCAGCATGTCCGAGCGCAGAGTAGGGCAGAGTCTTGAAAACATCTTCAGTCAGAATATGCACAAACGGCTGATCATCGCAACGTTTGCGTCCAATATTCATCGCGTACAGCAGATCATCAACTGCGCCCTCAAATACAACAGGAAAATCGCTTTCAGCGGCAGAAGCATGATCAATATTGCCGAGATCGCGGCAAAAATCAAAGAGCTCAATTATCCTGCCGACAGCGTGGTCGATATCGAAAAGATCGGCGGGATTCCTTACGACCGCCTCTGCATTATTTCGACGGGAACGCAAGGTGAGCAGGACTCGGCGCTCGCGCGGATGGCGCAAGACGATTTCAAGCGCGTCACGATTTCTTCAACCGATACCGTCGTGCTGTCGTCAAGCCCCATCCCCGGCAACGAAAAAGGGATCTACAAAGTGATCAACAATCTCTGCCGCAAAGGGGCGGACGTTATCTACCAGTCTTTGACGGACGTCCATGTTTCGGGACACGCCTGCCGCGAAGAACTCAAGATGATGATGGCGTTGGTCAAGCCCAAATACTTTATACCCATCCACGGCGAGTACCGGCACCTTAAGCAGCATGCGGAACTCGGAATGCGGATGGGGATCCCAAAAGCCAATATTCTGATTCCCGAACTCGGCAATGTGATCGAAGTCAGCAAGGCGGGACTGAAAAAACTCGAGCCCGTGCGCGCCGGAAGCGTTATGTTGGACGGGAGTGCCGCGAGCGACAACGTCGATATGGTGGTACGGGATCGTCTGCAGCTGGCGGAAGACGGTTTTGTCGTAGCCATTGTCATTGTTTCGGCAACGGGGGAACCGACGGTCACGCCCAATATCATTATGCGCGGAATCAGCGTCCCCGACAACGTTTACGACGATATGAAGGATACCATCGTCAATCGTCTGCGGGACGGGAGTTATCGCGAGCTGGACGGTGCCGAACTCAACCGTACGGTGCGCAAATTGCTGGCAAAGATTCTGTTTAACCGTCTGAAAAAGAGACCGATGATCGTACCCGTAATTGTGGAGAACTGATGATGGATTACCGCAAGACGATCCTGATCATGACCGACGCCGACGGCGCCGAAACGGCAAAGGCAATCAAATTGCGCTTGACGCAGGCGGATGCCTCGGTTGCTGTCATTGTGATCGGGGTCAACGAGTTGCAAAACAGCATTGTCGAAGCTGCAAAAAATTATTTGTGGAAAAAGGACGGATTTACGAGGCGGCGTTGGGAAGCGCATCGCCTTGCGCAAGCCGAAAAGGCGCTGGACGAAATCCCCAAAGGCGTGCCGAAGTTTGACGCCACCAAATTAAAGCACGTCAAGATGCAAAATATTCTGATGCGGTACCGTCCCGCATTGATGTTGTATCTGACGCCGCAGGAGCTCGGCATCGGGCTTAGCGCGCGGAACAAGCTGATGCCGGAGTGCAAAATCATTGCACTGTGTCCGGGCGTGGTCGGCGATCTCAGATGGATTTATCCGGGGATCGACGGATACTGGGTCGAAAACGCGGGGGTTCTGACAACGCTTGCCAATCACGGCGTAGCCGAACGGCAAATGCGCGTCGTCACGTTCCCGTTCGGAGAAAGCGAAGAGGCAAAAGAGCGCAAAGTCGGCGAAACGCGACCGTCGGTTCTGGTCGAAGTGCCGCCCGCCGACGAGGGCGCCGTCCGACCGTTGCTCAACGCGCTGAAAGGCGAAACCCATCGCTTTTCGATCGATATTGCGGCGGGGGAGGATCGCGAGGCATACGCCTATGCGGTGGAACAAGGCTTCCGTGTTTGCAATGAAGGAGGGGATGTCGCCGGGCTGCGCCGTAACGCCGACGTTGTGCTGACTCGACCGCACGGGGGTGTTTTGCCCGTTCTGTTCGGCGCGGACAAACAAATCGTTTTTTATGCCGCCCGCGGAAAGACCGAAATACGCGCCGCGGCGTTTCTTGCAAAAGAGTCTCCGCTTTGGGACGGAACCGAAAAAATAGGACGCCTGCTGGAAGAAGCCTCACGCCCCGAAGTGGTAAGCGAGCGCGCCCTTGCCAGACAAAACCGTTATTCGTTGCGCGCGCGTTCCGATCTGATAGAAAGTATTTGCCAATTGATCGGCTAATCGTTTGTAAAACAGATTGAGGTATAAAATTTCACCGAATTCTTACAATAATCGTAGAGAGGTGAAATTATGATCGCAATGATTATGTTGGGAGCCCTCGGGCTCCTTGCCATTTTAGGGCTCGGCAAACCCGTGCTCAAAGACTTCCGCCTGAATGCGGCGGTTGTCGTAATCTTTTTTGCAATGGTCATCGGACTGAATTTTGTCCCGACGATCGTGTGGGGCGGATTTTCCTTCCGCGTCGGTACGATGATCTTTTATGCAGGGATCCTGACGATGTTTTTCCTGTTCGGCAAGCTGTCGTCGCGGTTTACGGCGTTTGCCATCGCCGTTGTACTGGGCGGCTTGGCTTATGCGGCAACCCGCCTTGCACTGCTCGGCGGGGGCGGATATTTTGCCGACTCCAACGTCGTATACGGCGTCGTGATCGGACTGATCGCAATGGTTGTGACGCGCAACGGTAAGTACGCGTTTCTGATTGCCGCCGAAGCCATGATGCTGTTTAACCTGTTGGTGCAGATCGGCGGTCCCGTCTCCCTCGATTACGGCTTTGACTGGACGGTGACGGCAAGTACGGTGGCTGTGGTACTTTACGGACTGATGGCGTTGATGACGACCAAGCCGAGCAAAGTCAGCTACTATTTCGAAGCTGGAAGGCTCGAGGACTGACGTCGGACGATCCGACAAAAAAAGGCGACCGGAGTCGCCTTTTTTTAATATTCTTTGCGATCGTTCAAAGCACGCATTAACGTCAGCTCGTCGGCGTATTCGATTTCGCATCCCATCGGGATACCGTGCGCAAGGCGCGTAACCTTGATGCCGAGGGGGCGCAGAAGATTGCCGAGATAAGCCGCCGTCATTTCCCCGCTCATATCGGGATTGAGTGCGACGATCACTTCTTTTACGCCCTCTAAGCGATCCATCAGCTCTTTGATGCGGATGCGGTCGGCGCCGATCCCTTTCTGAAAGTCCAGCGTGCCGTGCAGGACGTGGTATAGTCCCTGATAGCACCCCGTCTTTTCGATGGCGGTAATATCGCGCGGTTCTTTGACCACGCAAATGGTCGAGGGGTCCGCCGTCTGACACCGGGGACAAATCTCTTGATCGGTATAATCGCCGCATTGCTTGCAAAAACGGATATGCGCTTTGGCGTCGGTCAGGGCGGTGACAAAACTTTCGAATTCCGCGTCGTCCATATCGATGACGGCGTAGGCATAACGCGTGGCGTTTTTCAGTCCGACCGACGGAAGTTTGCGGAACTCTGCAATCAGTCGGGTCAGCTCATCGGGTAGCATTGCTTAAATCAGACCTCCCAAACCGCCGCTTAAGGGACCCATAATGCGGTTGTGCTCTTCTTCTACCAGTTTGAATGCCTCGTTCATCGCGGCAACGATCATATCTTCGAGCATCTCGACGTCGTCGGGATCGACCGCCGCGGGATCGATCTTGATCGAAGAAAGTTTGCGGTCGCAACTCATCACGACTTCGATCATGCCGCCGCCTGCCGTTGCAACGACTTCGGTATCGGCAAGCTCTTCCTGCGCTTTTGCCATTTCCTGCTGCATCTTTTGGGCTTGCTTCATCAGCTGCTGCATTTGGTTGCCGCCGCCGAAGCCGCCGTATCCGCCGAATTTTGCCATATTCTCAATTCTCCTTGATCGTTTTTTCTATTTTACGTTTTTGTGTTAATGTTTGTTCGGGTTTCGGGTAAGCAAATCGCCGAACAGATCGTTAAGCGATTGCCGCGCCTGATCGGTCAACGTCTTTTTTTTGCCCGCGTTGACGACCGAAAACGTATATTGGGGCCCCGCGATTTCACGCAGGATCCGATTGATTGCCGTAAGGTAGGTGTCGTTCGCGAGCAGATCGAGCGTCGCCGTTTCTTTGGTGTAAAGGGTCAATGCCGTGTCGTTCAGACGAATGTCGTCTTGATTCTGCAGAGAGTAATACAGCATATTGTATTGCTCTTCTCTAAGACGGGTCAGAATTGCACCCCAATATTCCCGCACGCGGGCGTCCGCTTCGGGGGGCGCGTCCTCATCGTCGGCAAAGACGGGCGCGCTTTCGGTCGAAACGGCATATTTTCCGACCAGATCTTCGATTTTCGGAGGCTCTGCTTTGGGTGCGTCGGCGGGTTGCGCTTTGGGCGCGGGCGCGGCAACGCGGATGCCGTTTTGTTCGAGCGAATTCAGTTTGCTTTCCAAAAGGGCAATGCGGCTGGTCAGCCCGTCGAGGCTGGGGTCGGTTCGCATTTCGGCGGCGCGGACCAGGACGGCTTCCAATATGATGCGGGGTTGTGTGCTGTATCGCAACGTATTCTCGACACCGGCAAGCAAATCCATTGCCCGCGCGATGCGGTAATTGTCGCTTGCGTCGGCAAGAGCTTTTGCCGCCGGAAAATCCCGTTCGGCAAATCCTGCCCGATAGTCCCGCACGTTTTTGATTGCGATCAGGTCGCGGAAAAATGCGGCAAGTTCTTTCCCGAGTGTCGAGATCCCTTTGCCGCGATCGGCAACGGCGTCGACGATGCGGAGCAACTCGCCGGGATTATCGGTTAAAACGGCTTCGGCAAGACGGTACAGCGTTTCGAAATCGGACGCGCCGAGGACTTCGAGTACGGCGTCTGCCGTCAGCCGATCGGGACAGAAAGACAGACACATATCGGCAATCGACAGCGTATCGCGGACACTGCCTTCGCCGTGCGCGGCAAGAAGTTCGAGTGCTTTTTCTTCGTAAGGGTATCCGATTTCGTCAAAAACGCGACCGAGCAGGGCGATCAGCTCTTTGTCGGCAACCAGACGAAAATCGAAGCGCATGCAGCGCGACAAAATCGTCTGCGGCAATTTGTGCACTTCGGTGGTGGCAAGAATAAAAATAGCGTGTGCGGGCGGCTCTTCCAGCGTTTTGAGCAGGGCGTTGAATGCCGCCGCCGTCAGCATATGGACTTCGTCGACGATATATACTTTATATTTACCGACCGAAGGGGGATACTGGATGTTTTCGCGCAGTTCGCGGATTTCGTCGACGCCGTTGTTGCTTGCCGCGTCGATTTCGAGGATATCGGTGTTGGCGGGATTGGAAAGCGCAAGGCAGACTTCGCAGGTGCCGCAAGGCGATCCGTTTTGCGGATGGAGGCAGTTGACCGCACGGGCGAAGATTTTGGCGGAGCTTGTTTTTCCCGTTCCGCGCGTTCCCGTAAACAGATAGGCGTGACCGACCCGATCGGTAGCGATCTGGTTGATCAGCGTTCTGACGATGTGGTCCTGACCGATTACCTTATCCCAAGTAGAGGGACGGAATCGGCGATAAAGCGATACTGCCATATACTTAAAGATTCTCCCGCGGATTATTCTTTATACGCGCCCACTTCTTTCAGGAATTTTTCAAATGCCTGTTGCCCTTCTTCGGTATTTTTGAAGACGGCGGTGCATTCGAGAATCTTGACGCAGGTGTTGTTGATATAATCGACGACGGCGCGTTCTGCGGCTTCGGGGGAGAGGGAGGTGCCGCAGTCGTTGGTCAGCTGGGCAATCATTCCGAGGTGCTTGCCGAGCGGGTTGTCCTCTTTGGAAAGGGCGGAAAAATCGAGGGGAGCGGCGCCCGTCAGAATGTTGACGATCGCTTCGGTTTCGGCGGCGAGGCGTCCGGGCAAAATGAAAATTCCCATGGCTTCGATCAGTCCGATGCCCTCTTTTTTGATATTGTGCATGTCCGCCGTGGGGTGGAAGATGCCGTCGGGATGCTTGTCGTCGGTGCGGTTGTTGCGCAGAATCAGATAAATCACGTAACCGTGTTGCTTATCGTAAGTCGCAATGGGCGTAACGGTGTTGTGCGGTTCGTCGGTGCGGGCGATCACGCCGACGGTCTGATCGGTATAGACCCGCCAATGTTGCAGAACATGGGCGGCGGCTTTTTCGAGTTCGGCTCGGTTGAAGGAGCTGAGACGAACGACCGAGTTATACCAGTCGAGGATGGCAAACTGCGTGTTGGGGAAGGTGGGGTGCGCAAAGACTTTGCGGGCGTCGCGGCGGAACATCGGCAAAACTTTGTTGCCGCCCTGGTAGTGGTCGTGCGACAGAATCGATCCGCCGACAATGGGGAGATCGGCGTTGCTTCCGATAAAATAGTACGGGAAGAGATCGCAAAAGTCCAATAAGCGCGTAAAGGTTTTGGGCGTGACCGCCATCGGGCGATGTTCTTTGGAGAACGCGATGCAATGATTGTCGTAATAAACGTAGGGCGAAAATTGGAAAAACCATTCTTCGTCCCCGAGAATGATCGGGATGGTTCTTAAAGTCTGGCGCGCCGCGCGTTTGACGTTGCCGGCAAATCCCACGTTTTCGATGCAAAGGGCGCACTTGGGATAATTGGTTGCCGCCATTGCTTTTTCGAGCGCAACCTGCTTTGCGTCCTTTTCGGGCTTGGAAAGATTGATGGTTACGGTGATATCGCCCATCGTGCCGGGAGCGGTCCAGCGAATGTTTTTGCGGATGTCCGCCATGCGGATATAGTTGGAGTTGACCGAGAGGTCATAAAGGTAATCGGTGGCTTTTTGGGGCGACTCGACGGCGGCAATGTTGTCAAAGCGCGATACGACGTAAGAAGGCGCCGGCGTGACCAGTCCCATGATTTCGGTTTCGAAGAGGAGGGCGCTTGCTTCGTCGGTCAGTTTGTTTTTGACGGCGTAGCGCACCATCGGGTCAAGGAGATCGGTCTGAAGATCGCGTTGTTTGCCGGTCGGCTCTTGCGGTTCGGTTGCGCCGAAGAGGCGGAGCAGACGGTTTTGGGCATATACTGCGTCGAGATCGTCAAGATCCAGATGTGATTTGGCGTATACGATCAGGTCGGCGATGCATTTTTCGATGCTGAACGGGGGGCGTGCCATAGATAACCTCGATAATTAAAAAGATAACGCGGGCAAAGGGCGTCCGCAGAGGGCTTAAATTATTGCAATGCAGATCGGGATATGCTATAATTCAGTTACCACTGATAAAAATATTACCATAATATAGGAAGGATTGGCAATGTTTTACGACAAAAAAGTTTTGCTGAGCAACGAAAAATTCCTGGAAGCGGCGCGCAAAATGTACGCTTGTTCTCCCGAGCAAAGCGCGGCGCGTCTTGCCGACCTTGCCGCCCGTCATGCCGAGCGTTTCGGGATCGAGGGCGCAAGAGTGTTCAGTTCGCCGGGACGCATCGAGGTGTGCGGCAACCATACCGATCACAACAACGGTAAAGTGACAGCCGCCGCGGTCAGCGTCGATACGCTTGCCGTCGTAACGCCTCTGGCAGAAAGAAAGGTCAAAATCTGTAGCTTAGGCTACCCTTATGTTGAGGTTGACGTCGACGATCTCAAGATCGATCCCAACGAAGAAGGGACTTCGGCGGCGTTGATCCGCGGGGTGCTGAAGGGGATGCAAGAGCGCGGTTATGCCGTGGGCGGCTTTGCCGCGACCATGACGTCCAACGTCTGCAAAGGGGCGGGGATGAGCAGTTCCGCTTCGTACGAAGTTTTGATCGCGGAGATCGTCAACGTCCTTTACAACGGCGGCAAGGCGGGCGCGGTCGAAAAGGCGCAGATCGCGCAGTTTGCCGAAAACGTTTATTTCGGCAAGCCGTCGGGCTTGATGGATCAATCGGCGATTGCGCTCGGCGGAATCAGTTATATCGACTTCCGCGATACCAAAAATCCCGAAGTCCGCAAACTTGACTGGAAATTCGACGACGTCAGCGTCGTTGTCATCAACTGCGGCGGAGATCATTGCGACCTGACCCCGCAATATGCCGCCATCCGTACCGAAATGGAGATGATCGCCGCGCATTTCGGCAAAGAAAAATTGCGCTTTGTCGAAAAGGCGGATTTCTATGCCGCAATCCCCGCATTGATCGGGAAGTACAAAGGGAGAGCGATTTTGCGCGCCATGCACTTCTTCGAAGAAAACGACCGTGTCGACGCCCTGGTCGACGCCATCGACCGCGGGGACGAAGCAACGGCGCTTTCGCTGATTACGGCATCGGGCAAGTCGTCGCTCGAAAAGTTGCAAAATCTTTATGCCGAAGGCGACAACAGCGAGCCGATTCCGCTTGCGCTTGCCATCGCTTCGGAGTTTGACGGCGTAAAAGCATACCGTGTCCACGGGGGCGGTTTTGCCGGAACGATTCTGACATTTATCGCGCGCGAAAAAGAAAAAGCGTTCTGCGACTATATGGCAAAACTGTACGGAGCCGAATCGGTATTTCCCGTACGGATCCGCGAAGCGGGCGGCACCGAAATCTTATTATAACGGAAACGGACGGCTTCTGCCGTCCTTCCTTTTGAATCCGAATCCGAATCGAAATTCAATTTTACAAAGCAAGCCGAGGAGTTCTGACGATGCGCAACCTTACCATGATGACCGATCTGTATCAGCTGACGATGATGAACGCCTATCTCAAAATGGGGATGGCAGACCGCGAAGCGGTGTTCGACGTATTTTACCGCAGCGCGCCGGGGCTGGAATTTGCCGTGGCGGCGGGGCTGGAACAGGCGGTCGAGTATATCAACAACCTGCATTTTACCGAGGAAGAAATCGAATATCTGAAGAGTCTCGCTTTGTTTGACGAAGCGTTTTTCGACCGACTCCGCAAGTTCCGTTTTACGGGCGATATTTTTGCCGTGCGCGAAGGCGAAATCGTTTTCCCCACCGAGCCTATCCTGACCGTCCGCGCGCCGCTGTTCGAAGCGCAGCTGGTCGAAACGGCATTGCTCAACATTATCAATCACCAGACGCTGATCGCGACCAAAGCCCTTAAGATCACTCAAGAAACGACGGGCGCCGTATCGGAGTTCGGATTGCGTCGCGCGCAAGGGCCCGACGCGGGAATATACGGTTCGCGCGCCAGTATGATCGGCGGTTGTACATCGACGTCCAACGTGTTGGCGGGACAGCTGTTTGACGTACGCATCAGCGGAACGCACGCCCACAGCTGGGTCATGAGCTTCCCGACCGAACTCGAAGCCTTCCGTCATTATGCCGAAATTTATCCCGAAAACTGTCTGTTGTTGGTCGACACTTACAATACATTAAAAAGCGGCGTACCGAACGCCATCAAAGTGTTTGACGAGCTCAGCGCCAAGGGATACCGTCCCGTCGGCATCCGGCTTGACAGCGGCGACCTTGCCTATCTCAGCAAAATAGCACGCAAAATGCTGGACGACGCGGGTTATCCCGACGCCAAAATTTTTGCCAGCGGCGATATTGACGAAAACATTCTGAGTTCGCTGAAAAGCCAGGGCGCAAAGATCGACGTCTGGGGGATCGGCACCAAGCTGATTACGGCGTCCCCCAACCCCGCGCTGGGCGGCGTTTACAAACTTGCGGCGATCAACTTAAACGGAGAATGGGAACCCAGGATGAAGTTTTCGGATACCCCCGAAAAGCTGACTAATCCCGGCTTCAAAACGACGTATCGCATCTACGGCGGGGACGGGATGGCGGCTGCCGATCTGATTGCGTTGCGGTCGGAGCGGTTTGACGAAACGAAACCGCTGACGATTTTCCATCCCCTGGAAACCTGGAAAAAGACGACGTTTACCGACTACCGGATGCGGGATCTGATGGTACAGGTCTTTGATCGGGGCAAGCAGGTTTACGAGCTGCCTCCGCTCAAAGAAATCATAGCGTTTGCTGCGCGGTCGAGAGAGGAATTCTGGGAGGAGTACAAGCGCCGCGTCAATCCCCACCGTTATAAGGTCGACTTGTCGGACGGACTGTACGCGCTGAAGCAGTCGCTGTTGCGGGCAAATCAGGAGCATTAACAAGGAATCGACGTTTTTCGACGCAATATGCCGATTTGCGCTGCCATATCACGGTTATAATCTGGGTATGGCACGTTTATTTTGGAGAAAAAAGAAAGAGAAAGAGGACAAAGACGCACAGGCGTTGCGATTGCAGAGCGAGCGGATTGCCGAATTGAAAGAGGAAATCGGGCGTCTGCAAAAAGAGCTTTCCGCTTTACGCGCGCGCGAGTCGAACGTACTGGAGGAAGTGGAGTTTTGCCGCAGGCTTTCGGCGGACGCCGAAAAGGAAATTCGGCTTCGTTACACGCTGGAAGCCGAACGTCTGGACACCTTCCGCAAGCGTTGGACGGGTTACGTCGACGGCTTGAAGCAGGAAAGTTTCGGCGCGGCGCTTAAGGAAGCGGACGAGCGGTTCGATCGCTGTCGCAACGAAATCGCACGCTATATTGCCGAAGACTTTTTCGGCGGGGCGGGACCCGAAGCCGATCTTGCCGCCGAGCGGTTGCGGCTGGAAGAGGAACCCGACGACTGCGATTTGTCCGGACGGGAGGAACGGGTAGACGATGTTTTGCCGGACGCTGAACTGAAAGCGCTCCTCGGTCAGCTGATCGACGGAGAACAGGCAAAAGCAAAGCGAATCGTTGACAATCGCGCGGGCGCAAGGTATAATAAATAAAAAATTTGTGAGGAAGAGTATGGCTTCGACCTTGACAAGAGACAACGTGATTGCCGAACGCAAATGGGATCTCAGCGGATTGTTTGCAGACGAAACGCAATGGCAATCGCTGTATGACGAAGTCGATGCTTCGCTCGGGGCAATCGGCGCCTATCGCAACCGTCTGAATGTCGACAACGTTTTCGAATGTCTCAGACTCGAGAGCGATACGAGTCGCCGCATCGAACGCTTGTATATGTACGCGGCGTTGCGAAAAGACGAAGATACCTCCCGCGCCGTTTATCAGTCGATGGCGGAAAAAGCCGAAATGCTGATGGTGCGGTTTTCGACCGAAGCGTCGTTTGTTACGCCCGAAATCGCCAAGTTTCCCGTCAAAACGTTGCGCGCGTTGGCGGCGGATCCCGCAGGGGAAGCGTTCAGCGTCTATTTTGAAAACGTAATTCGCGAAAAAAAGCACATTCTTTCGGCAAAAGAAGAGAAAGTATTGTCGCAGATTGCTTCGTTTACGCGGGATTTCCGTCAGATTTTTTCGATGTTCGACAACGCCGATATCAAATTCGGTCGGGTCAGCGACGGCA
>DVOH01000012.1 GCA_018713745.1 Candidatus Stercoripulliclostridium merdipullorum
GATCCCCTCGAAACCGTCAATGCCGTGTTTCAACTTTACCGCAACGACCTCACCTTACCCATGGCGCCGCACGAGCTGAAGCCGCGTCGCACCGAAGCCGAACTCAGGCGCGCCGCAACGCTTGCGGGAGAGGCTTCGACTTCGATCGCAACCAGTCCCGCCAACCGTCGCCACAACATCGCGCTTGCCGCCTCCAAAATCGACGGAACGCAGCTTCTGCCGGGCGCTTCGTTTTCCTTTAACACCGTCGTAGGTCCCCGCACCGAAGCAAACGGATTCCGAAACGCAAAGGTGATATCCGACGGAGAGTTTGTCGAAGACGTCGGAGGCGGCGTCTGCCAACTTTCCACCACGCTTTACAACGCCGTCCTTCGGGCAGGGCTCGGCGTCACCGCCGCGACCCATCACAGCCTGCCCGTGTCGTATGTCGAACCTTCGCGCGACGCCATGGTTTCGACGTGGCAGGATTTCTGCTTTGTCAACGATACCGATTATCCCGTCTGGATCGACGCCGCCGTCGAAGGCGATTCCGTTCGGTGCGCGATTTTCTGCGCCAACCGTTTTGCGGGAGAACGGGTTGTCTTCCGCAGTGTAATTGTCAAGGAAATCCCCGAAAGCGACTATCGCATCGAACTTGCCGACCTCGAAGCGGGCGAAACCGAACGCATCGTTCGCGCGCCCAAAAGCGGATTTGTCAGCGAATTATACCGCGATCGCTATCGCGGCGACGCCCTGATCGCCTCCGAACGCATCCGCCGCGACACCTATCTTCCGCAAAAAGGTCTTAAATTGATTGCGAAATCCTCCGCTTCTCCCTTTTGATATTTGCTATCGGCGCTCCGATATGATATAATTGAAAAAAACTCCCAACGGGAGATATCAGGAGTGCCTTATGGAAGATCGTATTTACCGCGAATGGCTCGCGGGCGTTCTGCCCGAAGAACGAGAAGAATTGCTCGCCATCGGAAAAAATCCGCAGGAATTGAAAGAACGGTTTGCCTTAGAGCTCGCCTTCGGCACCGCCGGCATGCGCGGAGAAGTCGGCATGGGGACTTACCGCATGAACCGCTACACGGTCATGCGCGCTACGCGCGGACTTGCTAATTATGTCCGTTCCCTCGGCGAAGCAGGTTGCCGTCGCGGCGTCGTAATCTCGTACGATACCCGCAGATTCAGCCGCGTCTTTGCCATCACGGTCGCAGAAGTTCTGTCGGCATACGGCGTCAACGCGTTTTTGTTCGAAGACGTCCGCCCCGTCCCGATGTGCTCGTTTGCCGTACGCTATTTCGGCGCGGCGGCAGGCGTAATGATTACGGCAAGCCATAACCCCAAAGAGTACAACGGTTACAAAGTTTACGGCGAAGACGGCGCGCAGATGGCGCCCGAACCCACCGCCGAAGTCGTACGCTTTATCCGCGAAAATCCCGGATACTTCGATGTCAAAACGACGCCGATTGCCGACGATTTCCGCGGCAAAGACAACGTCAAACTCAACGACTATGTCACCGTCATCGGCAAGACCGTCGACGAAGCCTATTATGACGCCATCCTCAAACTTTCGCTGTCGCCCGAGCTGACCGCCGAACGCGGCAAAGATATCAAATTGGTTTACACGCCCGTACACGGTGCGGGATACATTCCTGTCACCACAACGTTCCGTAAGCTCGGCATCCGCCCCGAAATCGTCAAGGAGCAAGCCATGCCGGATACCGAATTTTCGACAGTTAAGGTTCCCAACCCGGAGCAAGCGGAAACCCTTTCGATGGGGATCGCGCTCGGCAAACAAACCGGCGCCGACGTTGTCCTGGGCACCGATCCCGACTGCGACCGACTGGGCGTCGCCGTGCGCGACGACAAGGGAGAATTTGTCTTGCTGAGCGGCAATCAGATCGGCGTCTTGATGATCGACTACATTCTTACCCGCCTCAAGGAGCGCGGCGAACTTCCCCAAAACGGCGCGATCGTCAAAACCATCGTCACGACGACGCTTGCCGACAGACTGGCAAAAAGCTACGGCCTTACGGTATTCAACGTTCTGACGGGCTTCAAATACATCGGCGAAAAAATCAAAGAGTGGGAAGCCTCGGGCGAATATACCTATTTGTTCGGATACGAAGAGAGCTACGGGACCCTCCGCGGCACCCATGCGCGCGACAAAGACGCCGTCGTCGGCAGTATGCTGTTTGCCGAACTCTGCCTGTATTGGGAATCCCGCGGAAAAACCGTCTATCAACGCCTTGACGAACTTTTCCGTCGGTTCGGATATTATGCCGAGCGCAACACGTCGATCGTTTACAAAGGTCTGGACGGCATGCAGGAGATGGCAAACGTCATGAAGGCGCTCCGCGCCCGCAAAGTCGAAGCGATCGGCGACCAACCCGTCTGCACCGTCAAAGACTATCTTACCCGCACCGCCGTATCGCAAGACGGCACGGTCGAACCCATCGATCTGCCGCAGTCCGACGTCGTTTACTTTGAACTCGCGGACGGACAATTTGTCTGCGTGCGCCCCAGCGGAACCGAACCCAAACTCAAAATTTACGTTCTGGTCTACGCCGACGACAAAGCGGCAGCCGACCGCAAAGCCGACCGCACGATGGCGGCAATCAAGGAGATCCTCGCATGAAAGCATACATTACCGTTGTCGGAAAAGACAAGATCGGTATCATCGCCTCCGTCAGCAAACTGCTCAGCGACAATCTGATCAATATCGAAGACCTCAGTCAGACCATTCTGCAAGGGATGTTCACGATGATCATGGCGGTTGACATCAGCGCGGCGCAAAAGCCCCTGGACGAAATCGCCGTACTGCTTGCCGAAGAAGGCAAGCGCCTCGGCATGGAAATTACCATCCGCCACGCCGATATCTTTAACGCGATGCATCGCATTTAATCCGACCGACCCGATATGATCAGCAAAAAAGAAATTCTCGAAACGGTATCGATGATCGGCAAGCAACATCTCGATGTTCGCACGATCACGATGGGCATCTCGCTGTTCGACTGCATTGCGGCAACGGCGGAGCAAACCGCAACCAAAGTTTACGACAAAATCACAACCTACGCCAAAGATCTCGTCCGAACGGGGGATAAAATTGCCGCCATGTACGGCATTCCCATCGTCAACAAACGGGTCTCGGTGACGCCGATCAGCCTGATCGGCGCGGCAAACAACGAGTATCTCTCCCTTGCGCGCGCATTGGACCGTGCGGCAATGGAAACGGGCATCGACTTCATCGGCGGATATACCGCTCTGGTACAAAAGAAAGCCACCCCCTTCGAAGTCGCCATGCTCCGCACCATCCCCGAAGCTTTGGCTACGACCGAAAAACTTTGTTCGTCGGTCAACGTCGCCTCGACGCGTGCCGGGATCAATATGGACGCCATTGCGGCGATGGGCAAACTCATCAAAGAAACGGCATATCTCACGCGCGACCGCCAGTCCATCGGCGCGGCAAAGCTCGTTGTCTTTGCCAACGCCGTCGAAGACAATCCCTTTATGGCAGGGGCTTTCCACGGAACGGGAGAAGGCGACAAAGTGATCAACGTCGGGGTCAGCGGACCGGGCGTTGTCAAAACGGCGCTCGAATCCATCCCCTCGGGCGATCTGTCAGAGGTCTGCGAGGTGATCAAAAAGACTGCGTTCAAGATAACGAGAGTCGGTCAGCTGGTTGCCCAAACCGCAAGCAAAATGCTTGATGCCAATTTCGGCATCGTTGATCTTTCGCTTGCCCCGACGCCGGCGGTCGGCGACTCTGTCGCGCACATTCTCGAAGAAATCGGTCTTAGCTCGGTCGGCTCCTGCGGGACGACCGCGGCACTTGCTCTGCTTAACGACGCCGTCAAAAAAGGCGGCATCATGGCATCGGGACATGTCGGCGGGCTGTCGGGGGCGTTTATCCCCGTCAGCGAAGATATCGGCATGATCCACGCCGCCCGCAAAGGCGCGCTGACCTTAGAACGCTTGGAAGCGATGACCGCCGTCTGCAGTGTGGGACTGGATATGATTGCAATCCCCGGCGACACGCCGCCCGAAGTCATCTCGGCGATGATCGCCGACGAAGCCGCCATCGGCGTCGTCAACAATAAGACGACCGCCGTCCGCGTAATTCCCGCTTACGGCAAACAGGCAGGAGAAGAAGTTTCCTTCGGCGGTCTGCTCGGATCTGCCCCCGTTATGCCCATCAGTACCGAGAGTCCCGCGCGATTTATCGCGCGCGGAGGCAGAATCGCGGCGCCCGTTCACGCCAACAAAAACTGATGCCCTGCAAATACGTCCGTCTCCGTCGGCTTGCCTTGTTTTCGCTGATCACGGGGCTTTTCGCCCTCGGAGCGGCACTCCTTGCAAGGATTCCCGCCGTCGCGGAGACGGTCTTTGCCAAGGGGATTTCCCGCGCCTATATCACGGCGGTAGGCTATGTAACTTCCGCCCTGCCGTTTTCTTTGTTCGAGCTTTTGGTCGCGCTCGCCGTCGTTTTGGCGGCGGTGACCCTCGGAAGATGGATTTACTGGGGCGTTCGACACAAAAAATTGAAGATTCTGCAAAGTTTTTTGCGCGTTGTCGCCGTCGTCATGACCGTCGTCGCGGTTTATGTTCTGACGGCAACCTGCAATTATCACCGCGCGCCTGTCGAAGACGTTCCCGCGGCAGATCTTTCGGCGGACGAACTCGAAGGCGCGGCAAATTTATTTCTTGCCGATTTCAACGCCCTTGCCCATACCGTACAACGTGATTCGGACGGGAAACTCATCAATCCCTACGGCTTCCAAGGGCTTTGCGACCGCATCCGGGCGCAGTACCAAACCCTCGGCGACTATTACAATTCCTTTACCCCGACCCCCAAAAAACTGCTCTTCTCCGACGTGGTGTCGGCATTCGGCATCATCGGAATTTCCTTTCAGCCCACGGCGGAAGCCAACATCAACACCAACACGCCCGACGGCGCACTGCCCCCGCTGATCGCGCACGAACTCGCCCACAACAAAGGCGTCATGCGTGAAGGGGACGCCAACCTGATCGCGGCATACCTGACGCTGACGTCAGACGATCCCTATCTGCGCTACACGGGGTATCTCGACACCTTCGGGGAGCTGATCGCCGCCCTCCGTCTTCACAAAAAAGACGCCCTTGCGGACGAACTTCTGAAGCAAATCGACCCCCTGATCCGACGCGATCAACAAGACATTCGGGATGCCTATGCCGCCTTCGACTCGTGGATCAACGACGTCGGAACCTTTTTCAACAATCTCTATCTCAAACTCAGCGGCATCGAAGCAGGCGTCGGCTCCTACCGCCCCGACGGCTCGGTCGTCATAACCCCCGCCCCGGACGGCACCCTGCGCCCGACCGTCCGTTATAGCCCCATCCAGCAACTCTACGGCGGAATTTACCGCGCGAAAACCGCTTAAAGCCTCTTCAATTTTCTTTTCCCGCTTCCGGATTTCAATCTTTCTCAAATCCCGCAAACACGTCTCGGATGCTTTCGTGGACGTCAAAATACCCTTCGTGTGTCAGACAGTTAAGGAGCGGAATCCCGTTTTGCAAAAACACAATATCGGCAAAGCTGACGTACGGAGCAAACCGCTCGTAGCAGTCAAAATGATATCGGTCGAAGTGCGCAAACGAGGATAAATATGATTTCAGTTCGGGCGTAGGTTTCAGATAGACGCGCAAAACCCGCATGCCCCGGTTCTCGATTTCTTCCGTCCGAAAAGCCGATTGCATGATCTCGGCAAACCTCTCGTCGGTTTCGTCCCCGGCACAAACCCCCTTTTCGGCATGAAAACAAACGGTATCACATACGTCAAACAGATATGCCAGCTGACGCTCCGACCGCCTTTTTGCCTTTTCGTCCTCTTCCTCTGCCTGCCGATCATCCCGAAAGATTCCGCTTCCTGCAGCGTCTTCTTGTCCTTCGATCTTATTTGAACTTCCCAAAAATTTCAAGCTTTCCATTAATTTCCGTTAAATCTGCACGATTCGGCTGTCACAAGCAAGGCACTGCCGTTGACAGTGCCTTGTCTTTCCGTTCGGTGGGATTTTATGCCGCCGCTTTCTCCGTCACGATCATGCGGTCGTTGATTCCGTCTTTGTTGTTGTCGACGGGGACTTCCTGTTCGACCGCAAAGCCGAATTCGCCTTTACCGTCCAAAAACAGTACGATGTTTCCGTGGCGGTTGGTGCGGTAGGTCACCACCCCTGCGTTAAACAGGTCGTTCATCGTCAGATAGTCGGGATGCTTGTAGGTTCCGTTTTCTTCCCCGACCATGATGACGCAATACTCGGGATCGATAAACTCCAAAAACGCGTCCGACGTCCCCTTTTGCGAGCCGTGATGCCCGACCTTCAAGATATCGATGTCGTAGGAAGTTCCGCCCATCGTTTCCATCCACCAGAGTTCTACCTCTTCTTCGGCGTCGCCCGTCAAGAGCATCCGTCTCCCGCCGTATTCCACAACGATCATCGGCGACATATAGTTGGTATCCTCAAACCGAGCGTAGCCCGGCGCATAGATTGTTACGGTATAGCCTTCCCCTTCGATTTCGTAAACATCGCCGTCCGCATCAAACTGTACGATTTCGGCTCCCGTTTCAGCGTCGACGGCTTCCAAAAAATCTCCGAAATACGCTGTCGTCGGCTTCTCGTCCGTTGCCCACCCGTTGTAATAAATATGGTCGACTTCGTATGCTTTGAGGACGTCGTCGAGCATATTCATGTGGTCGCTGTGCGGATGCGTCGCGATCATATAGTCCAGTTTGTCGAGTTGAATGCTGTCAAGATAGGCAAGCATTTCGGTCGTCACGGTCGCGGGGTTACGCGCCGTTCCGCTCCCTGCGTCGATGATCATATCGACGCCGTCATTAAACCGCAGCAGAATACAATCCCCCTGTCCGACGTCGATAAAATGCGCTTCCATTACCGAGGCTTCGTCCAGTTCGACGGGCAGACGGAAGGACGCCGAACCACCCAATACCGACTGTCCCTTTTCGGACGTGGCGGTATTGTTCTGCTCTCCGCCCGTTCCCGATTGTCCATTTTGCTTAAGAAGCGTAACAATCTGCTCTCGCGCGGGCGAAATTAATACGCCGACTACCGCGCCGAACACCAGTGCCGCAAGCAGGATGACGACGGTCAGCGGAATGCCGATTTTTTTGGTGCTTTTAGATCGCTTTGCCATAATGGTTACCTCCTTTTATAGGAATATCGATACGATACCGTACACAAACAATGCGCCGATCATGACGGGACACAGATATTTTACGTTAAACGACCAGATTTTGGCAATGGGGAAAGGTCCGGATGTTTCGATCTCGGCGACGGCATTTTTGGGTTTCCACACAAATCCGACATAGAGGCAAGTCAAAATTCCGATGAGCGGCAACATGAACGTATTGCTGAACACGTCCAGTACGTTGAGGAGATCGAACATTTGAATCCCGCCCTGCGACAGCGAAACAAATACGGCAAGCACCGAAGCCGCCGCTACCACCGCGGCAACGGCAACGCGTCGATTCCATTTGAGTTTTTGAACCAGGACGGCGACGTTGACTTCGATCAACGCGATTGCCGAAGTCAGTGCGGCAAAAAACACCAGCAGGAAGAACACGCCCCCGACGATCGCCCCCAGCACGGGCGGAAGGGTCGCGAACACGGCAGGAAGCGTAACAAAGATCAATCCTGCCCCTGCGGTAGGCTCTTGCCCCGCCGCAAAAACCGCGGGGAGAATGGCAAACCCCGCAACGACGGCAACCAAGGTATCCGACACGCAGATAATGGCGGTATTACGCGTCAGGCTGACGTCTTTACCGACATAACTTCCGTAAGTGATGCCGATCCCGATGCCGATCGACAGCGAATAGAAGGACTGTCCCAATGCGGCAAGCAGAATCCCGACGACTCCGCCCGACGCTTCGACGCGGCCGAAATCCGGAACGATAAAGAATTTGACGCCTTCGATCGCGCCGTCCATTGTCAGCGAAACGATCATGACAAACAGGAGCATGACGAACAGCATGGGCATCAGAACTTTATTGACGCGTTCGATTCCTTTTTGCACGCCGAACATCAGGATTCCGAGGCAAAGAACCATAAAAATCAACAGATAAACGATGGGCATGTACGGATTGGCGACAAAATCTCCAAACACCGCGGAATAATCGCCGCCCGCGACAAACGAACCGCCCCCGATATAGCCCACCGCATAGCGAATCACCCATCCGCCGATGACGCAATAGTACGATACGATCAAAAAGGAAACGATACAGCTTAAGACCCCGACGGCGCCCCAGGCTTTTTTCTGTCCGGCATAGGCGTCGATGACGTTTTTCCCGGCATGTCTACCGACGGCAAACTCTGCAATCATCGCCGAAAACCCGATCAATAATATCATAACGACGTACGCGATCAAAAACAACGCGCCGCCCTGCTGTCCCGCGACATACGGGAAACGCCAGATATTGCCGATTCCGACAGCGGACCCGATCGCCGCCATCAAAAATCCGAATCGTCCCGACCAACCCGATTTTGCATGATGCTGTGCCATAAATCTCTCCGTATTCTTCTTTCGATTATTTTTTATTATAATCGAAACCGAACGATTTGGCAACCGTACGCACGCCGCATACGAATGCAATCAACTCGGCTATTTACAACGATACAATTCTATAGTAAAATATCGGTATCGTAAGGAGGGCACGGTATGAAACGAATTTTGAAAGGCTTTGGGCTTCTTTTCCTTTTGGCTACGGTCGCAGCGACTTTTCTGTCGGTCGGCTGCGCGCCCCCCGAAGAGCCCCAACAACCGCAGTCCCCGACACCGACCCGAAAAATTTTGTTTCTCGGCGACTCCATCGCCGAAGCCATCCTCGGCGCCTCTCCGCTCAGCGAACGCGAGTCCTACGGCTATTACGGCGTCGTCGGCATCGTCAATAACTTTTGGTATGTCAACAGATCGATTTCAGGGCACCAAACAAAACAGTTGTTGGATTATATTCGTCAAAGCGACGACGGCGCGATGCTGACCGATACACACATCCGCACCGCCGATATCATTCATATATCGATCCTCGGCAACGACCTTTTGCAAAACAATCTCGGCGAAATCATGTACAACGAGTTGATCGGCGAAACGGAAATAACCGACCTGATTTTAGCAAAAGCCGCCGAGAATTTTGCCGCCATCGTCACCGTGCTCCGCGAAAAAAATCCAGACGCCGTCCTGATTTTCCAGAGTGTTTACAATCCCATTCATCCCGATTCCGTGCTGGTCAACGCCCGCGTCCGCAAGCTTCTTGCCGACCGCGGCATCGCGCCCGATCAGTACCGCACACAATGCCAACCCACCCTCGATAAGCTCAACGATATTCCGCGCTCCTACTTCGAAGATCACCCCGATGCCTTTATTTATCTCGACGTCTGTGCCGAATTCAACCGCATTTACGACGCCGATCCCGACCGCGGCATTCGTCTGATTTACAGCGACGACATTCACCCCTCCAACGAAGGGCACGCCGTCATCGCCGACCTCATTACCGATCAAATGATTCGACTGGGATTCACCGACGCCGCCGACGCCCTGACCGCCTATCGCAACCATCGCATCCGTCAGGCGCAGCGACTGTTCCCTTCGCTTGCCCAAGCAATCGAAACCGAACTCAACGCAGCCCCCGATCGTCAGACCGTCACCGAGCGCTATTTCGATCTCACGGAGGGACACCTCCCCTCTTATCTGCCGGCATAAGGAGTACGGAATTATGAAAAAACAATTCAATCTGTTATCCTGCATCCTTTTGACAATCGCGACCGTCGCCGTCCTCGGAGCAAGCATCCTTACCGCAACCCTACCCGCCGCCGAAAGCGACGCGCAAACCGAAACGGATTCGGCATCGGACGGTCGCTATCGGATTGCGGAAACTTCGGATTTTCGTCCGACAACAGACTCTTCGATCTTCGGTGTGCCCGCAGCCTTTGCCGTTAAATTCAACGAAAGCTACATCCGCCTCGGCGCTGACGGATCGTTTCGGATGCGTTTTTTGTTTAACAGCGGACTTCTGGCACTGGGCGGAATCGATCTTTCCGCTTTTAACCTTTCGGCAATCGTCGATCAATACGCCGTCGAACTTCTCCCCGGCTTCACCCTCGACGATCTGCAATCTTCTCTCCTGCTTGCAAAAAGTCTCGGGTTAAGTTTCATCGGGTTGGATTTCGACGACCCCGATATACAGGCAATCGCACGTTCGCTTGCCCAAACAGGCACCCTCCCGCCCGATATGGTGCTGCCCGACGGCATCGGGTTCGAAGTCAACACAACATATTATCTCAAAGACGTCTACGGCGCGGACGGAACCAAATATGTCGGATGCTTTGTCGGCGCACACGGACAGTACGGCGAACCTTTCTTTATCTTCACCCTCGGCACCGACTCCGAAACTCAAAAGGATACCTTGATCGGGAAAATTCTGTTTATGCAAACGGTAATCGCCACCGAAAAAATTACAAAACCGTCAAAATCCTGACTTTTACCAAACGTTTTTTCCGATCAAAAAGCGCCAGATGCCGCTTTTTTCATCTTAAGCCTTCGGCAAGCCGTAACTCCCTTCGGGGGTTCGGAACAAAAAGATTTCGGGCGGACGGAGCGTAAACGTCGTATAGCAGTACAGTACCCCGACCAAGCCGAGAAAACACAAGAAGTTCCACGATCCCCAATCTTGGGCTTTGAGTACAAACCAAGCGACCACCCACGCGCCCGCCGCCCCGATGACAAACAACGCAATATCGATCGGCAGAATCGACTCGCCCGCAATCGCCGTATAAGCATAAAATCCGCCGACAATCACCCCTGCCGCCGACAGCGTTGACAGAAGCGCCGCCGCCGCGCCGTTTTTTGCCGTTTTCAAAAACGGGAAGCCCCCGGCAAAGCACAACAAAATCGGCACCGTCGTCAGTTTGAGATGTTCCCACACGCTTTCGTTGGCAGGAAACAGAACGCCGACCCACGGCTGTTTCCCCGACCATTCGAAAAAAAAGTGCGACACGCTGCCAAGCACAATTGTCACCGCCAACCCGACCGCACAAAACAGAAACACCGGATCTTTTACCACTTTTCGGACAGACTCTTTCATACCGATAGTATATCCCCCGGCACCGCTATTATGCCGAAGCCCCCGGAAGCCCCTCTCGTTTTCCGGTGCGAAATCGCTGCCGAACAAATTCTTGTCCATACCGAAAGCGACATGCCGATCGCATTCTTCCTCAAAAAAAGCATCCGCCGTCGTAAGCGGATGCCGAAGGTTCAATTAAAGCCGATCAGTCCAGCGGGACGATTTCGTGATACAGCACGGTTTTGCGGGTATTGACGCTTGCGTCGATGTGGTAATGTCCGAAATACCAGTGGCGATAGGTTACGGTGTCCTCGAAGGCGCTGAGCATTCGGTTTTCGGGGCGGACTTCCTTGCGGGCAAGCATTCGTACCATTGCGGGATAATACATGGCGCGCTCGTCTGCGGTGTGGGTGATGATATAGTCGACGGTATTGTCGTGGTGCTTCAGGTTGGCGATTCCTTCGTCAAACTCGGCATAATCCGGCACTTCCGCCGCCCACCAGCTGACCCCTTCGGTCCGCATCTCCCGATCGACGCTGCTCGCCCCGCCGAAGGTAAAAATCTTTTTGCCTTCGATGACAAACACCTGTCCCCGCATCAGATGAATGATATTGGGGCGGATGCGATGAATTTTTCCGCCCTTCCATTCTTCGACGGGGCAAGCGTTCAGCAAATCGAAATTCTCGTGATTGCCGTCGATAAACAGCACGGTAAACGGCAGTTCCTCATAAGGCTTAAGATCGGCGTCCAAGGTTTTTGCCGACCACACGCCGCCGAAATCCCCTGCAACGATCACATAATCTTCCCGAGACAATGCGGGATTCTGTCGGGCAAAAAATTGCAGCTTGCCGAAATCGTGTTGTCCGTGGGTGTCCCCCGTTACATAAATCATATCGCACTCCAAAGCAATCATTTATTATCAATACTAAATTTAGGTTTGATCTTTTTTCTCGGCAAATCTCTTATAAATTCGTTTTACGCTTACTACGCCGACCATCTGCGTTTCCCATCTCGCAACGACAGCATAGCAAAGCACCGCCGCTTTTGTCAAGACGAAAGTTCCTTAACTTTTTACTTTGCCTTTCCCTACGCTTCAATCCGCAACGGCCGTAATATTTTATACATCCATTGAAACAAAAGTGCTTACATCTATCGCTGATGCCAACTCTATAAGAATTTACTTTAAGCGTTTTGATTTAAAGTTGCGTTCTTACATCCTTCTCCTTTTTATGCATCTAAAAACATAAGAGGCGAGAACGGCGATCAAAGAGATCGCCAGCGCTAACACGAAAGAGCATAAAAGCCAGCAACCGACGGCAATCACCGCAGACGTAAAAGCATCCAAAGCCTTGCTCGAGACAATCCCCAAAACAATATCCGTGATAAAAAACACCAAAAGAACAAAAATCAATCCACTCCACGCGCCTTTCCTGTCGGCATTGCTTAACGTCATGTGAAGAGAAAACACAGCGCCTACGAACAAGAAAACCCACCATTGCCATGTCGCAGCCAAAGAAAAGAAGGTACCGACGATGTTGAAAAATCCGGATAACAGTTGATCGCTTCCACTTGATTCTCCCGAACGGATAAAAATACTGAGTTCGGCGACAAACTGCGGCAACAATAGGTACGCAAACAGATAAAGAAGTGCAGAAATCACGAGAATCGGCGCAACCCCGATAAAGAAATTGCCGATCTTATGATAAATATTTTTCGGATTGTATGAATGCGAAACATAGCCCAACGTTCCGTCCGCGGCATCCATTTGAAACAGTTTTATCTCAACTATTTTATGCCCGAACACAACGCAAAACAAAGCATGAGCAAGTTCATGTACCGGCGTTCCCAAAAAGCCGGTTGCATAACATACAATGCGACTGGATCTACCCAAATTAGAATAGAATTTGTGATTGCAGATTGCAATCAACCAGCCGAACAAATAAATCAGTCCGACGGTGAAAGCAATCTGCAACATAAAAGCTAAAAAGATATCGAGAATCCTGTACATTTTATCCGAATGTCTTTTCAATCCATTGCGATGTGACAACTCGTCCGCCGTTTCCGCCGCAAGACCGAATCCGAACGGTGATCGATTGTCGATATGCGGTCGGATCCAAAACTACGGGCGCATTGGAAACTTTTACGATTTCGCCTTTAAGATTCGATCGGCAGGATTTCTTCCGATTAAACCTATGCGATGGCAGGATTATTCCACTTCCACTCGATCGGCATAGATGAAATAATATTATTTCCGTCACCATTCACACTGACTTTGATGCGAATGGTGCGGTAATTTCGGAAGTCGGCTATCGGGTCAAGCGAGGCCGTCGCAGAATGACGGAATTCACTGAATTCACCATTATCAAAAGCGATTTGGTAAGTGTAACCTCTCGCTCCGTTAATCGCCGCCCATTTGATCGCTCCGTCTGCGTTTATGCTGAATGAACTTATAGACGGTGGCGCCAGCAAGACAATTTTATATCCGTCATTGCCTCCGACATAGACAGAGTCTATATAGAAGTTATTTTCATCATCAAACAAACCGCCTTTCGCTTTTACACGAATCAAATATTCTCCCGGACTTTCAATTGTTTTGCAAAAAGCATTCTCCGTGCTCCATTCCGTAAATCCTGCAATCTCATATACATACCCGTTTGCATAAGCCGACGGAGTAGTAATATTTACTTCGATTCCTCCTCCTACAGTTACGGCGTTGTGCGTATATGCGTATCGGATTGCGGGAGCGCTCAAAATCTTGACGTTTTGAATGTATTCAGTCGCAGGACTGTTTACCGTAGTCTTACCGCCGTCTCCAAGCGCATAAACCTTTACTGTATGTTTACCGATTGTTGTATATGAAGGTTTAAAGCTATAAATATTGCCCGCAACATGGATTTGATCGATTACACGAACTCCGTCAATATATAAAGCATAGCCTTGCGCATCGGGGACACTTTTCCAATGATAAGCGTTGTCTCCAATATAAAATTCCGGTGCTGCCAACTTTTTAATTCTTATGACATCCGACATCGGACTATCCAGATATTTTGTTGCATTTCCGATCGCTTTGACGGTAAAGACATATTCTGCCCCGCCTTCAAGATACTCAATGTTGAAACGCGTTGCGTTTTGTTGTCCTTGTTGTTGTACGCCGCTTTCATAAACTTCGTATGTCGGAGTATATTCCTGGGTATTGATATTGGAAGATGCATTCCAAATCAGTTCCACATTGTTGGAAAAGGCACCGTCCGGAAATTGGGGAGCGGCAAGACGTATAAATTGTTGCGTTGGCGATGCCGGAGACGTCATATAGTACACTGTTTTTTCGGCATTATATTCATTAGCCACAGCGAGCATATGTAGGACAGTCCCTTCCGTTCTGATGTACTGATACATATTGTCCCATGCGTTTTCGGGCAGAGCTTGACTGCTTTGATCCAAATAGACTTCATAGCCACCCATTGCATTTTCAACAGTATCAAATTCCAATAGCCCTTCCCCTTCGCCTTTTGTAATGCGAATATTGGACGGCGCGCGCAGTCTAGAAACTTTTACAGGCGCCGTGTAGTTGGACGCCAAGACAGTCCCCCCGTCGCCGCGCGCACATACCCGAATATTGTACATGCCCGTATTCAAGATTGATGCGTCTAACCGATTGATATCGCTTGCAACGAAGCTGCCGCCCAGATCGACAGTATAGCCATTGCTACCCGTTACGACACTCCATTCTGCAAAGAAACCTTCCATCCTTAAATTTTGAGGCATTGCTCTTACGGTAATGTCAAACGACAACGCTTCTGATGAAAGGCAATCCAATTTAACCGATATTTCTTTCTGCGTCTCCTTTACCGAACCTACACTGACAAGCTTATAAGTAAATTGCTGTTGGGTCGAAACAGTATCCCCAATAAGATTGGTTTCTACGATCTGACTACCGGTCGAAAAGGCTCCGTCAACCTTAACGCCGTCTTTATAGAGTTGATAACCGAAAGCACCTGCCACTTGTTGATATTGTACGGTAAATCCTTTGGTTATATCATTCGGATCGCTGATAACAAATCGATTGTCGATTGCTTTGGGCGCTGCGAGCCGCTCTACCGCAACAATGCGAGAATATGCCGAATCAACATAGTTGCCGACCATGCCGGCATTAGCTTTTACTTCAACTTTATAAGTACCGACGGCAGAATAGGCATAAGCAAAAGCGCGCTGTGCTTCGGGATAAGAAAAAAGCTCTACAATCCCTTGATAATCCGTTATTCTGACGGTATAGCCACTTGCCGATTGTACACCGTCCCAAACAAAATTGTTGTTGGCTTCCCCGTCTAAAGTCAGATCGGAGTTCCACGATACCACCGGGGCGGGTAAAACATAAACCGTCTGCTCCGCCGACCATTCCGAAAAAGCGTTCCCGTCCGCTTTTATTGGCATAACCGAAATCGCAACGCTGGTTCCGACCGGCAGCTTATCGTAAAACGTTTCTGTTACACCGGTGCCTATTTCTTTGTTGTTTAATTTGATTCGATATCCCGTAGCGTTTTCAGAAGGATCCCATTTCAGGATTCCGTCTACAACTTGTACATTGCGGACGGGATCGAGATAAAAATATTGATCCGAGACGGCGGCAGAATCAAACACGCTAACATGATCGCCGAGCGCTCGTACCGTTACCGTAAAATCTGTTCCCGCCGCATCGTACTCGAATTTTGCCTGATCTACACTGAACGCTTGTCCATTAATATCAACCCAATACGCAGATGCTCCCGGGACCGCAGTCCAACTCAACACACTGCCGTCATACGCAAGTTTGGCGGGTGCTGTCAAAATACGAACTGTTTTTGCTTCACTCCACAATGAATAGTAGCTGTCATTGTCCACAACTATCGGCCTTACCTTAACAACATTATTGCCTGCCTTTAATTGGTCGTATGTCGTTGTCGCAACAACGCCGTCAATCGTTTTCCCGTTAATCTCAAGTAAATATCCGGTAGCGCCGGGCACTGCCTGCCATGACAACGCACCGCTATCTCCCACCGATATCTCCGAAACAGTTGCAAGCGGCGTAAACTGTTTTTCTTCCGTGCGTTTGAAATCCCCTACCGCCGCACTGATCCGAACCGTAAATTGGGCGCCCCCCGCATCATACTGATAAGAATTGGTTAGCGTTTTACTTTCTTCTCCTCCGTTGACCGATACATAATAACATTCGGCAAGGGTTGCCTTGTCCCATGTAATCATCGTCCCGTCATATCGAATATTCTGAGGACTGACGAGTCCTTCAACCTCTTTTATGTCTTTGCAACCTGCAAGTTGTACCGTCAACAACGCTACGACCAAAACAATAAGGATTAAACCTATCACAAAACTTTTTTTCATTGGTATTCTCCCTTTATTTAAATTTTACCGCCATCGCTTCGTTTCCAAGGTTCTCCGATTTTGCCGTAAATTTCACCTTGACCGTGGATCCCCCAAACCCATTCTCCATGTGATGCTGATACCGAACTATAGTTGGCATTTTCTCCTTCAAATTTACAATTGTAGTTGTTGCCGACAATGCCGCCAGAATAGGCTTGATAACCTCTTGATGAAACCGTAGCCCGATTGCTGCAGTTCTTAAATTGACATCCTCTTGCATCTCCCACTAATCCGCCGGCATACGTCGCACCGGTGTCCTTCATTCCGACTAAAAATACATAATATGCTCTATCTGTATCCATATTTGTTATACTGGAGTCACTTAATGTTTCGCAAGATTCAAACTTGCAATTTTCCGCCAGCCCTACAAGTCCCCCGACACAAACTTCGAAAGCCGATACCTTTTTTACGGTATAGTCGTAACTTTTGATAGAAGCTTTCAACTTGATATTAAAAAAACTTGCATCTTTCGCTGTACCAAACAATCCCCAGCCATAATCGTTATCCTTATTAAGATTATCTATATATGTGGAATAGCTGATCGTATGTCCTTGTCCGTCCAACACCCCTCTGAAGGGATTTGCAGGCCGATCGTCCTGCAACGAATGCGCCCAGCCGTATGTAGCCAACGGTATCCAGTCAGATCCTAAATTAATATCCGCCAAAAGCATATATTTCCCGGATAAATTG